>JASLMQ010000465.1 GCA_030746455.1 Candidatus Latescibacterota bacterium | reverse complement strand
GGATCCAGGATCCCCAGGTTCGGGCCGGCCAGTTCCATCGCCTCGTACTCGTACCGGCCCAGGTAGGGGCCGAGATTTCGCCGCGCAACCCTCGGATCGGGGTCCTTGCCGCCCTCGGGCGCCTGGTACACGTCCTGGTGGCACGCGATCTGGCAGCCGAAGCACCCCTTGTCGATCACCACGTACTCGTCCGCATCCCTCACGGTCTCGAGATGGACCGGCTCGGACAGGTTCTCGCCGTGGGGCTCGAAGTTGTTCACGGGCAACACGCCGAATCCATCCAGCATCCGCTCGTTCTTTCCCGTTCCACCCAAGCCGTCGCGGTTTTCAGGGTGCCTGAAACCCTTGCTCTGCTCGCCGCGGCCGATTTCGAGGTTGATGGCCTTGAGCCGTTCGTCCCCCTCAAGGGACGCATCCTCCTCTGCGATCACCACGATAGCAGATACGTTCTTCGATCCGAGAATCGAGCCCATTCCCAGCCGTCCCGCAAACCGGAACTTCTCCTCCCCGGTCATCACCAGTTCCTGAGTCGACCCCGCGATACTCGCATACCACACGGTCTCCCAGTGCTCGCCGGCCGGCCCGATGGCCGCGAAGTGTGCCGGAAACGATCCGTTGCCTGGATCGTTGAAGCGGGCGTTCAGCCATTCGAACCGATCCGGCATCCGCGCACCCACCATCTCCGAAGGGGCGGGCATCAGAGATATCTCGGCCCCCCCCTGAGACTGTTTCACCACAAGGATCTTCGGCTCCGTGGCCGCACCCGTCAGCAGCAAATCGCCGATCCCCGTCGACACCAGCTTGCGCCCGAAGCTGCCACTCATGGCCGACCAGCCGACCATGGGCGCGCCTGCCTCGGTCCGCTTGAGCGGCGAGTAGGCCGTGAAGTAGGCTCTCAGTCCCGTCATATAGGCCGTGCCGGTGAGGCATCCGGTGTTGATCACCAGTGGACTGGACGGCGCAAAGGGATCGACGACATCGTAGCATGCGACGATCTTGAAGGACCGTCCGATGCCTCCAAGGAAGTCCATATCGTCCTCAACCTGGTGGTCCCTGCACTCGGTGACCTTCCCTGCAGTCACATCGAATGCCACGCGGGTATAGATGAAGTCGGTCGTCTCCTTCGGGGCGTCCGCTCCTGGCTTCAGCATAGGGAATCCTTTCTGTCGCATCTGTGGCTCGATTCGGACGGTTTCGGCCCATAAGTAAGCCCCTTTCCCGCCTCTGTCAACGGTTTTCTCCCCGAAAGGTCCTTCGGGGCAGTACCGGCGGTTGACACACCCCTTGACAGGGGCACGCGAAAGCCCAATATTGCCGCCCACACAGGGATTTACCCCAATCGGCATCTGCCTTCCGTTCGCTGAAGACCCAGCTCGGGAGGCTGCCTCACCAGCTACCCCGGATCGTGGGACGCGGGAACGTGGAATGAGCAGTCGATTCAAAGTGGTCATCACCGACTTCGTCTCCGGATCTCTCGACCCGGAGCAGGACGTTCTTGGCGACCTGGCCGACGTCACCGCGCTCACCGCCCCCAGTGAGGACAGCCTGGCCGGCCACATCGAGGACGCCGATGCGGTCATCGTCTACCATTTCATCACCTTCTCACGCCGCTCGATCCAGCGCCTCAGGCAGTGCCGGGTCATTGTTCGGGGAGGCGTCGGCTACGACAACATCGACCACGCCTTCGCCCGAGAGCGAGGCATTCCGGTGTGCATCGTCCCCGACTACGGCACCGAGGAGGTCGCGGACTCGGCCCTCGGGCTCACCCTATCCCTCACCCGGGGTGTGGCAATCCTCAATTCCACGCTCCGCGCGGGGGAGCCCTGGTCCCTGACCGGCGCCATGCCGCTCGAGCGGCTCCGCGGCCGTGTCTTCGCCATCGTCGGGCTCGGCCGCATCGGTACGGCCGCGGCGGTCCGCGCCAAGGCGTTCGGCATGGACGTTGCCTTCACCGATCCCTACAAACCCGACGGTTACGACAAGTCGCTAGGGGTCCGCAGGATCGAGGCCCTGGAGGATCTCCTCGAGCAGGCCCATGTCCTGAGCGTGCATTGCCCCCTCACACCTGAGACCAGCCATCTGATCGACGCGCAGGCCATCGCCCGGATGCGCCGTAGATCTTACCTGGTCAACACCGCACGCGGGGAAATCGTCGATACCGGGGCCGTTGCCGACGCCGTGGCATCCGGACACCTCGAGGGAGCCGGGATCGACGTGTTCGAGACCGAACCACCCGACAAGGACGACCCTCTGATTCGCGCCTGGAGGGATCCCGAACATCCCGCACACCACAAGGTGCTCATCACGCCTCATTCGGCCTTCTACGCCGAGCAGAGCCTCCTGGACCTGCGCACCAAGGCAGCCGAGGCCTGTCGCCGCGTCCTGCTGGGGCAATCCCCCCGCAACGTGGTGAACGCGTAGGAAGCTCGCACCCTCGTTCACCCGGAGTTCTCGTCATTCCCAGCTCACCCAAACCGGCCCACCCGGGCCCTCTATCGATACGGCAGTGCATTCTTGCGGCCACGATTCTCCTGGGTTGTCTGGCCTCTGTCGACGGCGCACGGTCGGGAGAGGATGTCACCGGACTGATGGAAGAGGGGAACCGCTCCCTGGCCGAGCGGGAGTACAAAGCGGCGGAACGTGCGTTCAAGAAGGCGCTCAAGCAGGAACCGAGATCCATCGAGATCGCGAGGTCGCTGGGGCTCGTCGCGCTGGCCAGGGAGAACTGGGGTGAGGCCAACAAGTGGTACAAACGAATCCTGAAACTGGATCCCGAAGACCTCGACGCGGTCTTCCAACGCGCCATCTGTCACCGCCAGATCGGGACCACGAAGGCCTTTCTATTCCGTAGGGCCGAATGGGATCAGTCGCAGCGGCTGTTCCAGAAAGTGCTCGCCGCCGATTCCCTCCTCCAGGACGTTGTCTACCAGTACGCCGTGCTCCAACGCTACCGGAAGGCCTACGAGGAGTCCATCCTTCTCGGGCACGCTCAGATCCGCCTGAAGCCCGATCTCGACCATGCCCAGATTGGCCTGTTCCGCCTCTACCAGGCGTTTCTGGACAACGGCAGTCCGGAGCAGGTCGTTCCGTGGCTCCGGGCGCAGGGCTCCGACCATTCACGCTACTTCGTGGGCGAGGCGACCCGGCGGATGGGAGATCTGGTTTCGTCCGAGCGTCTTCTTTCCGACTGGCTCGAGTCATCTCCACCTGTCAGCCGAATCCCCGCCTACCTCTCCCTGGCTCGGGTGCGCTACCAGCTCGACGCCCCCCTATCCGCGGAACGGTTCGTCTGGAGTGCCGTGGACAGCATCTGCGGCAAGGTGGACGCCGGGCTGTTCTTCGAGGACATCAAATACGTCGTAAGTCCCCAAGAGCTCGAGACCTACCGATCCCTGTCCGCCCCGGACGGCCACGCCGCCTTCTTCCGAAAGCTGTGGGTCAGTCGAGACCCTACGCCGGCCTCGGCTCACAACGTCAGAATCGCGGAGCACTTTCGCAGAATGCTCGAGGCCGAGGAGTACTACCTGTTCGACGGCTTCCGAACCTGGGCCAGAAGTCCGGACAAGATGCACGAGCTCGAGTTCCCTGCCGCCTTCTTCCTCAATGACCGGTTCAACGACCGGGGACTGGTCTACCTGCGGCACGGCGATCCAGCAGACAACGTCAGGACGGCGGCCATCAGCGAGGGTAACGACTCCTGGTTCTACGGCGAGACCGAGTCCTCTCCCGAGATGGTCTTTCACTTCGTGCTCGACGCCGGCAACAGCTGGCGGCTTGCCCCCACGCCGCCGTCCTACGAGGGACGGGAGGCCTGGAGCGCCAGTCACAGCCAGGCCAGACGGGGTCGGCGCAGAGGCCGCGGACGCGGCGGTGGGGCACGAAGAGCCGCGGCGGAACACCGGATCGTACTACAGAGCCGGTCGTCGGTGAAGCAGGGCTTCGAGACCGACCGCCACTCGTGGCCAAGGGAGATCAGTCGGCTCGATCTCGACTCCTACGTCGCCTGTTTTCGGGCCTCCGAGGGCACGTCCCAGCTCGATCTCTACTACGGAGTGGAACCCCCTCGCGAGAAGGACCTGGAGACGTCCCTCGGCTCGGACCTGTTCTATGAGCACGGACTCGCCATCCATGACCTCGAGTGGACGCCCACCGACCAGACACGTGGCGGGATGACCGCTCTGGAGGTCTCGCTCTCAACCTACGAGAAGACCCTGATCGGTCGATGTAGCCTCGAGCTCCCGCCGGACTCATGTTACGCCGCTTTCTACCTGAGGCGGCCAGACGCAGACCAGCTTGGCGGATGGAAGGGCCCCATACGGGTTCTGGGATTCCCGGAGACGCGTCTCTCGGTGAGCAGCATCCTGCCTGCCTTTACCATCGAACCTTCCGAGTCGCCCGATGTCTTCACTCGCGACGGACTGCGCATCATACCCAATCCGTCGAAGCGCTTCCCGAGACGGAAGCCGGTCTACGTCTACTTCGAAATCTACAGCCTGATGCCCGACGAATCGGGCGTCACGTCCTTCACGGTCGAATACACCCTTTCCCAGTCGAAGAAGAAGGGCAAGCGAAGGAAGCTCCGGAGGTTCGGCACCGGTGACAGTCCTGAGACCTCCATCAGCATCGGACGTCTCGGCGACAGTCCGGTGTCGAAGGAGTACCTTTCTCTGGACCTGGGTAAGGCCGGAAGAGGCGATTTCACGCTCAACGTGAAGGTCTCGGACCAGAACTCGGGAGAAGCCGCGGAGCGTTCCGTGGAGCTAGCACTGTTCTGAACGCACAACAGCAATCTTCGTGACCTGGCAAAGCCAGCGTCTCTACAGAGGCCGATCCCATGCCAGAACGACCAAACATCCTCCTTTTCTTTACGGATGACCAGCGATTCGACACCATATCGGTCCTGGGTAACGACGAGATCCAGACCCCCAACCTGGACGCGCTGGTGGCCTCGGGCACGACGTTCACACGGGCGCACATTCCTGGGGGAACCTGCGGCGCGGTGTGCATGCCCAGCCGCGCCATGCTCCATACCGGTCGGACCCTTTTTCACATCGACCGGGAGGGCCAGGACGTTCCGCAGTCGCACATGATGCTCGGAGAATGCCTGCAGGGGGCAAGGTACGAGACCTTCGGCACCGGCAAGTGGCACAACGGACGCTCGGCCTATGCCCGAAGCTTCACATGCGGCGACGAGATCATGTTCGGCGGCATGGGCGACCACTGGAACGTGCCCGCCTACCACTTCGATCCGTCGGGGAACTACGATACGCGTTACCCCTACATCCGGAACCCTCAGCAGTCCAGGGACGTCGAGTATCGACAATGCGACCACATCCACCCCGGGGTACATTCCACCGACCTCTTCGCCGATGCGACCGAGGGGTTCCTGCAAAGCAGGGACAGGACGATGCCCTTCTTCGCATATGTCTCCCTGATGGCGCCCCACGACCCGCGCAGTATGCCTCAGAAGTACCTGAACATGTACGATCCCTCCCGGATCCGGCTGCCGGAGAGCTTCCTCCCCGAGCACCCGATCGACACCGGGGCCCTCCGCATTCGCGACGAAGTACTGGCCGCCTTTCCGAGATCGCCCGAGGAGATCCGCACCCACATCGCGGAGTACTATGCGATGATCAGTCATCTCGACGACGCCCTCGGCCGGCTGATCGGAAGGCTACGGGACAGTGGGGATCTCGAAAACACGATCGTCGTCTTCGCTGGGGACAATGGTCTGGCCCTGGGGCGCCACGGGCTGATGGGCAAGCAGAACCTCTACGACCACAGCGTCCGGATCCCGCTGATCTTCAGTGGCCCCGGAGTCCCACGCGGCGAGTCCAGCGACGCCCTCGTGTACCTGCTCGACATCTTCCCGGCGCTTTGCGACCTCGTGGGAGTCGCGATACCCGAGTCCGTGGAGGGAGCCAGCCTTTCACCTTGCTTCGCGTCCCCCAACGCCACGATGCGCGATCAGCTCTACCTGGCTTATGGCGATAGCATCCGCGGCATCTCGGATGGATCTCACAAACTCATCGAGTACGCCTGCGGCGAGACCCAGCTGTTCGACCTGGTCGACGATCTCCACGAGATGCACAGCCTGTCGGGCGGGTCCGCATCGGCGGCCAAGATCGACGAGATAAGGGGATCTCTTGCCCGGCTGAGGGACGAATGGGACGATCCCGAACACCCCACTGGCGAGCGGTTCTGGGGATCGCGGGACGACCTGCAGTCTTAGATACGTCAGGAGGGAAACAATGAAGGCCACTGGGATGTCGCGGTTGATGCTGCTGGGCCTCCCGCTGCTGCTTCTTGCCGGCTGCGCGCCAGGAGGCGGAGAGTACACGGTCGAAGATCCGGCAGGCTTCTTCTCCGGTGTCTGGCACGGGTGGATCGCACCCATATCACTGATCTGGGGGCTCTTCAACGAGAGCATTCGCGTCTACGAGCGGATCAACACGGGCTGGTGGTACGACTTCGGCTTCTATATGGCCATCATCAGTGGATTCGGAGGGCTCTCGCTCTTCCGAAGGAAGAGTCGCTGAGGCTGCAAGGTCTCGGGTGCCGAAACCGGCAGACGGCGGTCAACGGAGGCAGCACATGGACATAGGTTCCGACCGACAGCTCTTCCTGGACGACACGCTCGTCGATAGGATGGAAGGGCTCGCGCTTCGACAGCACGAACCTGCCCTACGTGAGGTCGCTCTGCGGCTCGACAGGCCCTGGGAGGGCGAAGTCAGCTGGTGTCCCGTGGTCCTCAAGGACGATGGTCGCTACCGGATGTGGTACCGATCCGAGACCGCGGGGGAGCCTAAGCACTCCTTCACGGCCTATGCCGAAAGCACCGACGGGATCGAGTGGCATCGGCCGAATCTCGGGATCGCGCAGTTCAACGGATCGACGGACAACAACATCTGCATCGACAACCCGGACGTCAAGAACACGGCGGTCTTCAGGGACGAGCGCCCCGGGGTACCGGAGGACGAGCGCTACAAGGCCGTCGGCCGCTGGACCCGGGGAAAACCCTCCCGGATCTACGGCCTGTGCTCCCTTGACGGCATCCACTGGGCTCCCGCGCAAGAGGATCCCCTCATCATCGCACCGGACAACGATCCACAGTTCGACAGCCCGCTTAGCGCATTCTGGGACAGTCGGCAGGAGCAGTACGTGATCTACGTCCGCGGCTGGTTTCCCGACGGCCCTGAGAGGAGGATTCGGGCGAT
>JASLMQ010000464.1 GCA_030746455.1 Candidatus Latescibacterota bacterium | reverse complement strand
CGGCATCGCGAACGCTTCAACACGCTCCGGGGATGGAGGCCCGATCGCGAGCTCTTTCGGAGGCTGCTGCGCTTCGGAATGCCCTCGGGTGTGGAGCACGTCCTCACCATGATGGGGCTGTCCCTCTTCGTCTTACTGGTGGGTCGCCTGGGGCAGGTGGAGCTCGCGGCGACCAACATCGTGATGAATATCGGGTGGATGGCCTTTCTGCCCATGATCGGATTGACTGTTGCCGTGACTACACTGGTCGGCCGCTACCTGGGCGAGAATCAGCCCGATATCTCCGAACGCGCCGTGTGGTGCGGCTTCCGCCTGGTCGTGATCTACGGCGGCGTTGTGGCCGCGGCCTATGTTCTGATCCCCGAGATCATTCTGAGTCCCTTCGCCGCCAACGCCGATCCGGAAACCTTTCCTCCCATCCGCGAGGTCGGCATCGTGCTGCTCAAGTTCCTGGCCGCCTTCACGGTGTTCGACTACGCTTGCCTCATGTTCTCATCGGGCATCAAGGGCGCGGGCGACACGAAGTTCGTGATGTGGGTCTTCACGTCTCTGACGTGGACCCTCTTGGTCTTCCCGACCTATCTGGCTTGCGTCGTCTTCGACTGGGGCATCTACGTGGCGTGGGCCTTCGAAACCCTGTTCGTCATTGTTGCTGGGTTCGTCTTCTTGCTCCGCTTCCGAGGTGGCAAGTGGAAGTCGATGCGCGTTATCGAACCCGAGACCGAAACGCTACCCCTTGCCGTTCCGCCCCCGGTGCCGGACCGTGGCCTCGACGGCGGCCCTCCGGGCCTCGAAGTGTAGGCCTCTTCGCTTCAGCCCACAGGACCATTCTTGCCGAGACCCAGCCATCCGTCCACACCGAGTGCCCTCCGTAGCGCCGGAGGCGCAAAGGAGGGTGTATCGAGGTGCCAGGATTCCAGAAACAAGCATCGGTCCAAGGGCAGTGAGTGTTCCCCGAGCCGGCCCTTCGATACACCCGGCTCGCGCCTGGCGATCCGGGCACTCAGGGACACGGAGTTCCCACGCGAAGCAATATGACAATGACCCCGCCGCCACGTGCGGCACGTGACATCCAGTTCCAACCCCCATAGCCAAGGAGAACCGTAATGCCCGACATCATCGCATTCTGCAAATGGTGCCAGGACCTTCCCCCTGCGGAGCTCGCCAAGAACCTGAAGGAGCTCGGCTTCGACGGTGTCGACCTGCCCTGCCGGCCCGGTGGCCCCGTGACCCACGAGACTGGGCCCGAGAAGCTGCCCGAGTTCAAGAAGGTGTTCGAAGACCACGGGCTGCGGCTCGAGCGTCTGGTCACCTCCCTGACCGAGGCGAACGACGAAACCGACCGGCTGCTCGAGGCCATCAACGCCATCGGCGTGAAGAAGATCCGGATCGGCGGCTACCCCGTACGGGGGAGTGACGACCCCCGGGCGATTCTCGACACGGCCAGAAGGAACCTGGTCGAGCTTCAGAAGCTCCTGGAGAAGCACGGCGTGATGGGCGGGATCCAGAACCACAGCGGCAGCACCCTCGACGTCAACATCAGCTCCTGTCTGCTGATGCTCCAGGACTGTGATCCGGAGTGGGTGGGCGTGCAGTACGACCCCGGGCATCTCACCCTGTCCGGAGAGCCCATCGCTCTGGCCATTGGGCTTCTGGGTCCGCGCCTCCAGAGCGTGAACCTGAAGAGCCCGCGTCAGGAGTACTTCATCGATCCGAAGACCGAGCGTCCGACCTACAAGCCCATCTGGGTCCCGCTCCGCGACGGCATGCTCGACCTGCCGGGCGTCCTGTCGGCACTCGAGGGGGCCGGGTACACGGACGCCATCGCCCTGCACGCCGAGTATCGGAACTACTATTACATGGTTGAGAAGGATGTCGAAGCGACGAACAAGCTGGTGGCGGAAGACGTTCGCTACCTGCGCTCGCTGATGGCCGGGTGAGATGGACCGGGTCGGCACAGGATGTCGGACGCTGCGGGTGGCTCTGCTCCTCGTGCCGACCCTCCTTGCAGGTTGTAGCCGAATGGACGAGTCCAGACCCGTCTCGGGCCGCGCTGGAGGGACCGATCGCCACGTCGTTCCCTACGCAGGAGACACCAGCACCGACTGGTACCGGGCCTTTGCCCAGTGGGACGCGAGGCAAGGAGACCGGTATCTGGACGGCACCGACGGAGGGAGCTTCGCCTGGGGTCCGGCTGGGTACGTCCAGAGGAGCTACCTCAACCTGTACCGAGCCTTCGGTGAGACCGCGTGGCTGGACAGACTGGTCGATCAGATCGATCGGGTGATGGCAGCCCGATCCGATGAACCGCCTTACGAGCACTAC
>JASLMQ010000463.1 GCA_030746455.1 Candidatus Latescibacterota bacterium | reverse complement strand
CGGGCTGAGCGCTTCAGACTTCGCGGACCGGCTCTTGGAGGCATCCGGGGTCCGCGTGAGCGCCCCGTCGGTGAACCGAATCCGCGCGATCCCCCACATCAACATCACCGGGGCCGACGTCGACAGGGCGGTGGAGGCCTTCCGAAGCCTTGCCAAATCACTCGCGTGAGAAGAGGGACACCAATGAAGACCTACCGAGTGGCAATCCTGGGGTGCAGGAGCCGCGGCAGCGCGGCAGCGCAGGCGTATCACGCCCATCCCCGCACCGAGGTGGTGGGCCTGTGCGACCTGAAGCCGGAGCTATTGGACGCCCTGGGTGACGATCTTGGGGTGTCCGACCGGTTCGCGGATCTGGATGAGATGATCCGACAGACCGAGCCGGACATCGTCGTGGTGGCCACGGGGACGGAGTTCCACCACGACCTTTCGCTGCGGGTGCTGGAGCACGGTGTCCACATCGATGTGGAGAAGCCCATCTGCGTGGACCTGGAGCAAGCGGACGCGGTGCTCGGGAAGGCTGACGAGAAGGGCGTCCGAGTCGCCGTACACCACCAGGGAAGGGTCGGGAATACGTTCCGGGCCCTGGCGCGGTCATTCAGGGGGGGCGCGATCGGCACCCTTCGGCACGTCCTCGCCAGCGGCAAGGGATACTACGGCGGCTACGGGCTGATGAACATCGGCACCCACGCGCTCAATGCGATGCTGGAGCTGACAGGGCCCTGCCGACGTGTGACCGCAAGCGCGCTGACGGACGGCCATCCCGTCACGCCGGACGACGTGGTTCCCTCGCCCAGCGGCATGGGCACCATCGCGGGAGAGCACATCACGGCCACGCTGGAATTCACGGGCGGGGTGACCGCAACGCTCCTGCAGCACCGGTTCGGGGTGGTGGATTCTGCGGCCTACGGAATAGAGGTCTTCGGGAGCGGCGGCCGGCTCTTCTGGAGAGGCGGCGGCGCGTGGCTCCTTCCGACGCCACACTTCGTTCCGGATCAGACGGACGCAGACTGGGAGGATCTCGACCTGGCGTTGCCCGAGCACTTCGATCCCGAAGGCCGAGCGAACGAGGCGGACTACGCCTTCGCGGACGACTACGTGTGCGCGCTGGATGAGGACCGTGAGCACTCCTGCAGTGGACCCGCGGCGCTGCACGTGCTGGAGATCCTGATGGGCATCTTCGAATCGGCCGCCTACGGCAGGCCGGTCGAGCTTCCCCAATCCGGCCGTGATCATCCGCTGCTCCGCTGGCGCGCCGAGGCCGGCCTCGGGCCTCCCGGCGAGATGCCCCGGCCCTATGGGGACTGGCTGGCGGCCGAGGACTCGCGATTGGGAAGAGGCTGAGCGGACACACCTCCATGGAGAGGAATCTGATGTGACGATTATCGATCCCCATGTGCATGTCTGGACACACGATCCCGCCTACCCCTGGGCGCCCGAGGTCAAGAAGCCTCCCGAGCAGGAGGCCACGGTCGAGGAACTGCTCGAGGCCATGGCTGCCCACGGCACGGAGAAGACCGTGCTGGTCCAGGTGATCCACTACAGATGGGACAACCGGTACGCGGCCGATTGCCTGAAGCGGTATCCGGGCACGTTCGAGGGCGTCTGCAGGGTCGACCCGGAAAGCGAGGGGTCGGCCGACGACCTGTCGCGCTGGGTGGAGGGCCACGGGTTCAGGGGGGTGCGGTTGAGCCCCTCCATCGGGCCGGAGGGCGACTGGTTCGTCTCACAGACGCTGGATCCCCTGTGGCGTCGAACGCAGGACCTCGCGGTGCCGATGTGCATTCTGACCCGGCTCGAGCGTCTTCCGGACCTAGAGACTTGGATCCGCAAGTACGAGGGAGTGCAGATCTGCATCGACCACATGGCGTGGCCTCCGGTGGATCAGCCCGAGCTCCTGGACAACCTCCTGGGGCTCGCACGCTACCCCGAGGTCTACGTCAAGATATCCGGGACCTGGGCGGTTTCCCAGGAGGAGTACCCGTATCGCGACACGCACGCCACCGTCAGACGGATCTACGACACGTTCGGCCCCCAACGGCTGATGTGGGGAACAGACTGGCCCCTGGTGGAGGGCAAGTGTGGATACACCGGCGCGCTCGACCTCGTGAGGAAGGAACTCGACTTCCTGACCGACGAGGATAGGGAGTGGATACTCGGCAAGACGGTGCTCAGACTCTGGCCGTTTCAGGGGGGAGCCTGAAGGCCGGACCCTACGTGGGAGGAACCACAGATGTTCAAGGTTTCGTACGACGGCAGCAACAAGAAAGTCCTCTGGCAGGAGATGTGGCGGCACGAGTTCCTGGAGGCGCTCCAGCACGACCCCGTCGTGATCGTACCGACCGGATCGGTCGAGCAGCATGGACCCCACTGTCCGATGGATGTGGACATCTCGGGTCCGTTCTATATGGCGGCGCGCGTGGCCCAGAGGGTCGACGAGTTTCCCGTGATCGTGGCCCCACCCATCTGGTCGGGCTTCACGCACTACAACAAGGGCTTTCCCGGCACCATCAGCCTGAGGATCGAGACCTACCTGAACCTGGTGGGCGATGTCTGCCGGAGCATATACGACAACGGGTTCAACCGGATCGTGGTCATCAACGGCCATGGCGGGAACAACGCGCCCAATCACACGGTGCGCGACACCATCGCCGAAGAGAACATCTTCGTGGTGGCCTACAGCTGGTGGCTGTCGGTCGAGGAGGAGATGGCGGCCTGGAGCGAGGCCGACGGGGGCAGCGTAGGACACGGCGGGGAGTGGGAGACGTCGGTTCAGCTCTACCTGCGTGAGCACCTGATCGCCAAGGAGCACATGAACGCCGACATTTTCCCCAATCCGTTCAGTCCGGAGCTCCGTCACTTCGGCCGCTTCTCCGAACGCCGCAGGGACACCCGGGACGTGACCGGGACCATGGGCAACTCGCTGGTTTCGAGCAAGGAGAAGGGCGAGCGGATCTTCAACCTGGCCGTGGATCGTCTGGAACAACTGGTGAGGGAGTTTCACGAGCAGCCCGTCAGGAACTACAAGGAGTTCGGATCCCATTGTCCGTAGGTTTGGGGCGAGCGGGGAAGATCCGCGCTCGGGCCCGCTGCCACAAGGAGAGGTCCCCGTGAGAAAACGGCTTGCTGGAGCGCGTTGCCGCCTCCTTTCGGCGGCTCTTGGACTGATGGGGGTCCTGCTCTGCCCCGGTGTAGATGTCGACGCTCAGGATGGCACGCTAGCCATCCTGCATACCGATGGCTTTCGCGGCCGCTTCGAGCAGATGCTGAAGGTGGGCCCCATTCTTGAAGCCGCACGGATGGAGGTCGGCCGGGTGGTGCTGCTGGACGGCGGCAATGCCCTCGCCCCTTCCGAGGGCTCCTTCGTCCATCCCGAGGGAGGCGCATCGCTTACGGTCACGTTGCTGAACCGCGCAGGCTACAACGGGTGGGTGCCGGGGCAACAGGCCTTCGGGCTCTCACAGGACCGCCTGACCGGGTACCTCAGGGGTGCCCGATTCCCCGTGCTGGGCGCAAACCTGCACCGGGCAGACACCGGACGTCCGCCCCTTCAGGTACAGCCCTACTCGATGGTCTGGACAGGCGGTCTTCGTGTGGGCGTGCTGGGGCTCGGCCCGGCAGGAAGCGGGCTGGCCGCCGGAGATCCCATCGGGGCGGCGCAGTACTACGTACCGATCCTGAGGGAGTCGGCGGACATCGTGGTGTTGCTCTGCCATCTCGGAGCGCAGGTCGATTCGGCCCTGGCCGTCTCGGTGCCCGGCGTGGACCTGATCATCGACGGCAGGCCGGACAACGGACGGGCCGGAATCCGGAGGGTCAACGGGGTTCCGATCTCAGGGGGAGATCGGACGGGTACCACGCTAGGACGGATCGACCTGGTCCTGGCCGGCGGTCGGGTCTCGGATGTCTCCGGTCGGCGGGTCCCGCTGGATGCGACACCCCTGAGCCCCGAGACAATCGAGAGGGCCCTTGTGGGGTGGACGGCGGCCGTCGACGGAGAGGCCGTGCCCGTGTGGGCCCCGCTGGGTACCTGTGCGGGCGGTTTCGCTCCCGACAGGAGGCCGGCCTCGGCGATGGACTACCTGGTGGCCGACCTGATGCGAGCGGCCTCCGGGGCAGACGTGGCCTTCGTGGCCGCCGCCAACCTGAACCCAGAGCTGCGGGAGGGACCCATCCGTGTCCTGGATCTCTTCCGGGTCTACCCCTGGTCGCACCGCGTGGTCGTCCTGTCGATCAAGGGCGAGCGAATCCGGGATCTCCTCGAAGGAAGCCTGTCGACACCGGGCACTTCGTACCATCCGTCGGGCCTGGTGGTCGTCACCGACCCCTCGCGGGCGAAGGGGGAACGTGTGGTGTCGGTCACATTTGGAGGGGAGCGACTCGAGTCGGGGCAGGTCTACCGCGTTGCGGTCGAGGAGGCCGTTGCGGCGGCGTCCGGGACCACCAAGGGACTGGCCGATGCCCTCGATGTGAGGGTCCGCCGGGATACGGGGATCCTGGTTCGCGATCTGCTGGCCCGGCATATCCGGTCGGCGGGCGTGATTCGGGGGACGATGGACGGTCGCGTGCAGTCGCGTTGACGCACCGTGGCGATAGAGAAAGGAAAGTGAAGCGATGGGACGGTCGGATCTCGTCTACTTTGACTGCAACGTCGTTGTCGGGCAGCGGAAGATGAAGCCACGCCGGGCGCGATGGTCCGCCGAGGATCTCCTCGCAGACATGGATCTCGTAGAGATAGCGGGGGCTCTCGTCGTGCACGGGCTGGCACTCGATTACGACGTTCTCTACGCCAACGCGCGTCTGGCGGAGGAGATCCGGAAGTCCCCCGACCGACTCTACGGCGTCTGGTGCATCGGTCCCATCGGCGAGCCCGGGTTCTACGCGTCGGCAGGCGATATGCTTCGGGCCATGGAGGAGAATGACATACGGGCGGTGCGGATCCAGCCGGGCGGGCTGTCGCTCCATCCGGACTTCATGGGCGAAACGCTGGAGGTCCTTCAGCACCACCGGATTCCGGCCCTGCTGGAGGTGGGGTGGGGAGGAGCGGAGCCCTTCAACACCTTCCACGACCTGCTGTCGAGGTATGTCGAACTCCCCGTCGTGCTTCTCGGTGCATCGTGGGGGCAGCAGCGCCACATCCACCGGCTCATGGCGCTCCACGACAACCTGCACCTCGAATTCTCATCTTTCCAGGCCAACCGCGCCGTTGAACGGTATGTGGCCGACTTCGGCGACGAACGTCTCCTGTTCGGGACAGGGATGACGGACAAATCGCCCGGTGCCGCCCGGGCCTACATCGACTATGCGCAGATTCCCCAGGAGTCCAAACAGCGGATCGCCGGGGGGAACCTCAAGCGGCTCCTGAGAGGACAGGGACCGGAGCTTGTTCCGCGCAGCCGCCGGGAGGGCGATTCCATACTCGCGAAGGCGCGTGCGGGACGGCCGCTGAGGGTCAGGGTCGTGGACGGCCATTCGCACGTCCTTCACGAGGGGGGAGAGGCCACCGGTTCTCGCCTGATGTACGATGGGGACGCGGCGGGCATCCTCGAGACGGGGAGCTGGTGCGGGATCGATCGGATCGCGATGATGAGCTGGAACGGCCCGTGCTGCACCGACGCACAGGACGGCAACGACATCGTGTGGCGGGCGATGAACCGGTTTGGCGCCAGGGTGATCGGCGTGGCGACGATCGATCCCAGCCACATGTCGCGCGAGGAGATGGAGGCCGAGATCCATCTGCGGTATGTGGAGCAGGGCTTCGTGGGCATGAAGCCCTACCCTCAGATGGGTCTGCACTACGACGACGAGGCCTTTGATCCGTGGTGGGAGTTTGGGAACGAGCATTGCCTGTACGCTCTGATGCACACGATGCCCAACACGGGCGGGATGCCCTGCATCGCCAGGCTTGCCGAGCGCTTCCCGGATGTGAGCTGGCTGGTGGCCCATACGGGCAAGTCCTGGGCATACGCGGAGGAGGTGGCGGCCTGCATCAACGAGTACCCCAATGTGTACGCCGAGATCACCTACACCTCGGTGACGAACCACGTGCTCGAATATCTGGTGGATGCTACCGATGAAGACCACGTCATCTTCGGCACGGACTCCCCCATGCGCGATCCGCGCCCCCAGCTCGGATGGGTGATCTGGGCGGACCTCCCCGTCGGAACGCGCAAGAAGATCCTTGCGGGCAATTTCGAACGGATCGTGAACCGGGCCCGCCTGTCCGACGAACACGACGGGTGACGGGATGGGTGCGCGGTGTGTCGGTAGCTTCGCGGTGACCGGTCTATGGGAATGGGACCCGGGTACCCTCAACCCTGGAGCAGGCGGCGAGGGTGCCGCACCCTGGGCCGGATCATGTTGCTATGAGCCTTGTCTGCTACGGGGATGTTCTTATATTCTACACTGGTGGACAGGTAGCCATCTGCCGGAATCCTGAACTTACATTCGGGGCGCAACCATGAGACGGGCTGCTCTGCTTCTGCTGTTTGGGGTGCTGGCTTCGGCCTCCCTGCCGACACGCGCCCAAATGCTCGACGCCAGGCCCGTGCCTGTGGGGGGCGACCCCGTGGGCATCTGGGAGGCCGACAGCACGTCGATCCAGGCCTATGCCGCACCCGAGCTACTGGCGGCTGTGAAGAACCTGAACTTCGGCGGTTCGGTGTCGGGCAAGCTGACCATGGCCGGGACAGGGAGTTTCGAGGCCGACTACATCGTTCGGGCCACGGTGACGGGTTCCCTGGGCATCATCCCCATCCAGGCCGATGTGACGGATACGACACGGCTTTCGGGCCGGTACCAGGTGGCCGATTCGGCTCTCGTGCTGATCCACGGCACCAATCCGGTCCTGCAGGATACCATCGGGTTCTCCGTGGCCCAGGACACGCTCTTGTTGGTGGAGAAGGTCCCCCTCAAGGACTACGAGGACCTCGTAGGCCTTCTGGCGCCGACCGCGGGCCCGCCCCTGGCCGTCCTCAAGCTGGTCCGGACGGGAATGCCGGAGGAACCTGCCGGAACGGTCACAACGGATTTCGACGGTGACGGGTGGGTGAACTTCGGGGATTTCGTGCTCTTCGCGCAGCATTTCGGGACGCAGAGCGGCGAAGCGGGTTTCGAAACGCAGTACGATTTGAACGCGGACGGACGGGTGGGATTCACGGATTTCGTCGAGTTTGCAGAGCAGTTCGGCAGGAAGGCCTGATCGACTCAGGACTCGGAGGCACTATGAAAGTACTGATCGTGGATGACGACCCGGATGTCCGCGCGTTCCTGGTCAACTGCATGGGTGTGGTGGGCTGCGATCAGATTGACACGGCCGAGACCGGCGAGGAAGCGCTCGGGATGGCGGTCCAGGCTCGATATGACCTGATCACCCTGGACCTGAAGATGCCGGGCGTCAGCGGGCTGGACATCCTGTCCGTCATCCGTGGCATGATGCCGTGGTCCGTCATCGTCATCATCTCGGGCTACACCGAGGACATCCCGGAGATGGCCCTGGACTACACCGATCTCGTTCTGGCCAAGCCCGTGCACGTTGCAACCCTCAACGAGCTGGTTCAGATCACCAAGGAACTTGTGGAAAAGCGAGAGTCCCTGCGGGCACTGGGCCAGTGAGGGAAGCGCACCTCTGAGGGATGGTCGGGACGATGGAACAGCCAGAATCCGGACCGGAAACCACGGGCGATCCGGGCGAGGAACGCCAGGTCCACACGGTCAAGGACGTGACCATGGAGGCCGGCGTGGTGGACTTCCACGACCGGAACGGCGTCGTGTCCGGCAACGTCTACCAGGGCGGAGTCATTCGCGGCGACGGGGACCTGCTGGTCCAGGGCACGGTCGAGGGGGCCGAACAGCATCCCTGCACCGTCGAGGTGCGCGGTTCCGTGGTTCTGGAGGGCGCGGCCGCCTTCACCACAATCCAGGCCCGCGAGATCCTGGCGAAATCGGACATTCACGACAGCAGTATCACGCTCGATCTCGGGGCCGAGGTGGGGGGAGACCTGAGCAACACGAGCGTGTCGATCGGGAATCGGTCGGCTGACATTCTGACCGCCAGACAGCACCGGCAGGAGGAATTGCGGAAGGAACAGGCCCTGGGTGAGCTGATGGTCCGAATCAGCTCGGCAGCCAGACGCTTCTTGAGGGACTACCCGCAGGTCGACCTCCGGCTGGGAAACGTGCTGGTGCCCACTCAGCGCGAGCTCAAGGTGGACTTGGGCACGTTCTACCAGGCCGTGGCCGGGCGGAGTCCCGAGGAGGTCGAAAGGGCCCTGGAGGAGTTCTACCTGAAGGTGATGGTGGGGGCGCTCACGCGCGCGAATCGGCACTACATCAGCCGTAACCCCAGCCGCCACAAGATTTTCCTAAAACTCATCGACGACCTGAGGCAGCACATCTTCGCGGTTCGGGAGCTGGACGATCTGCAGCTGGAGGCGTCAGACCTCGCTAAGAAGCGAGAGGCCATCGTGAAGGAGCTCGAGAAACCGCTGTCGTCTTGCCTGCGCGTGATGGGGGAGGTCAAGGGTGAGATCACGGTCGAGATGGTGCAGCTTTCTGAATTCCGGCTGACCCCCGGCGGGTCCGTGGAGATGGAGAAAACCACTGCGGCCCTCCGAAGAACGAGTGCGCCGGCCGGCCTGCAGCTCGAGCTGACGAGCGCAGCGGGCAATGTACAGGCTCGCGCAGTCGGAAACGAAGGCTGGCAGAACGGGTCCTTCCGTCTGCAGGAGGGCGCGGTGGTCTGGCAAGACGCGGAGTGAGCTCCGGCGGGCCTCAATGCTTGCGCTTCGTGCTCACTTTTGTTATTTTCTGTCATGCTAACTGGTTGTCACGGTGGGTTTTGCCCGGCCCGTTTGTCTCCCCCCCCGTTATGGCCTCGCCCGACGCTGTCCCCACGACGTCGAGCGAGCGGATCTCTGTAACAGGTGGATGAAGGCGGGCCGGGCTTTCATGAATCGGCCCGGTTGGCGCATCCAGACGGCTCCCGAGGCCGTCTTTTTCATTGTTGGATCGCCCGGTGCTCTCTGGCGCGGGCAGAGGGGGTGGGCCCGCGCGCGTCGGCCCGGCCCGTCGCCCTTGACTCCGCGGGGCCGTTATGTGCATGATTTAGGCACAGGAGCGGAGATCCTGTCCGACCGGCAGAAAGGCAGGTAGGGGCCCAGGGCTTCGGAGGGTGCGGACGGGTCGGACGGACAGCCGCAGGCGCGCCTCGGAGGCGCCCGTGCTCAAGCTAGTGGCCTGTGCACTTCTGATGGTCCGTATGGCCTGCCAGAGGCTCGAGATCGACCTCGAGCTCTGTTTCCAGCTGTGGCGATCGCGCCCCGTCATCGAGGTCGTGCTGGAGGACCCAGAGGGCGGCAGGCGCCAGCTCGAGGCACGTATCGAATCCCTTCTGGCTTGGGAGAAGTAGAGGGCGAACGGTGGCCGGCAACCCGGTACAGAGCGAGCAAACGAGCACGCGAGCGGTGTTTTCTGCGGCCTTCGCACCCCGTCTGCTCGGGCTTCACTATCCGTCCGCCGTGTCGGGCAACGGGGGACGGCTGGAGGCCCAGTTCCTGCACTTCGATCGTCCGGCGGGCGGCTTTCGAGAGCGGAAGGCCGGGATCTGGCTGTCTGACGGCCGCATCGAGCGTATCGATCCCCCTGTGGTCACCGCCAGGGAGTTCCACGGGGCCCTTCGCCGGTTTCTGGGTGAACAGCATCCCGCCGACGGGTCCAGGAGGGGCCAGGTCCCCACCCAGATCCTGCGGGACCTGCTCGAGACCATCGGTGGCGGATTCTCGGAGCGCACCGGAGATCTCAATGGAGCGGGGGTGGTCAGGGGGGTGTCCACCGACCGCTGGCCGGCGCAGAGGGAGTTCCAGGAATCGGAAGGTCATCCCCAAGGGCTGATGGTTCTTGGACGCTGCCACAGGAGGAAAGGCGATTTTCTGGGGGGGCTGCTTGGCAGCCGCGGAGATGCCGCCTTTCTGTACACGACGGGGGGGCTCACGACGCGCATCAACGGCGACCCCAACGAGGATGCGCTGGGGTTCGACCGGATCGGGGATCTGGACCTCTACGTCGTCGCCGATGCCCACCACGGCGCACGTAGCAGCGAGCTTGCGGTACGGAAATTCCTTGAGTTGTTTCGTCTCGGCTTCGAGGACGAAGCGGAACCCACCGAGGACAGTATCCAGACCTTTCTTCTCAGGTCGGTCCTGCGTTGCCACAAGACCATACAGAGGGATCTGAACGTGGGCAGGAGCGTCACGGCCCTGTTGGCGGCCCTACGGGCCGGAAGACGGGTCTGTTGGGCGTCGGTGGGCGACGGGCTCATCCTGCGGTCGGGAGGCAACGGGATCGTACGCGTCAACCGCGACCTGGGTTACGGGGCAGCTGGAAGAAAATCGAGCATCTGGTTGGGGGACAGTTCGTTTCGGGGAAGGCATGTTGACTACAGATGCGGAATCCTAGATGCCGGGGGACTCCTTCTTGCGACCGACGGGGTGTTAAAGCACCCCAGGCTTCGGGCCCGGCTGCTTGCGGCCCAGCTGGGGGAGGCCCACGACCTCGAGACAGAGTCGCGCGAGTTGGCAAGAGCGTATGCGCTCGAGGGCCCGGACAACGCCGCCCTGATCTACCTCCGGGCCGCGGAGCCCGATGCGAGTCGAGGGGCATCGTGACGGCCTTACCCCGGCTTCTGTTCTGCGCCAGCCTCCTGTGCGCTTCGGCTGTCGCCCAACCGGCGACTCCACTCTCCGGTGAAGCGCAGCGGCTCTTCGAGGAGGCGCAGCGCTACCATCTGGGCGTGGACAGGCCCGTGGACATGCGGAAGGCCCTACAGCTTTACGAGTCGGTCTTGTCGCGGGATCCCGGCCACGCCGACGCCCACTACAACCTGGCGGGCATCTGCTTCGAGCACAAACGCTATGATCTGGCACGGAAGCACTACACGGAGGTGGTCAAGCTTCGGCCGGGTGACGGACACACCTACAACAACCTCGGCAGCGTCCACGAGATGGAGGGGCGTCCGGATAAGGCACGAGGGTTCTACCAGAAGGCGGTTCAGGTCGACCCCACGGTCGGTGCGGCCTACTTCAACCTTTCGCGGCTGCTGCTCAAGGACGGCGAGCCCGAGGCCGCAATGGCGCAGTTGGAGAAGGCGCTCCGGCTGGAACCGGACAATCCTGCCTTTGTCAACCAGTCGGCACGGCTGGAGGGGGAGCTGGGAAAGATACCCAACCTCCTGGTTCTGCTGATCGTCGCCGGGTTCGCTGGAGTAATCATCGTGTATTGGTTCGCATTCCGAAGACCACGGAGGGGGCAATGAAGGTACGTCGGGCCTCGGATTGTTCGCGGTGGGGGTCTTCCCGGGGCGACAGATCCCGCGCTGCGCGCGGGGTATCACCGCTCACGGGCAACCACGAACGCGCATGCGCGTTCCTTGCTGCCCCGGCCTATGGCCGGAACACCAAGCCACCCGCTCCGCGGGTGGCAGTTGGCTCGATCTGGCTGTTCCTGGCCCTGTGGCTGGCCGGCGCAGCTGCGGTGGCCGCAGAGCCGGTGTCGGCGGCAGACCCGGGGGGCTTGCTGGACATTGCGGTGGTCGACTGGGTCGGGTCTACGGTGCCTGTGGAGCTGCGGGGGGCGGTGGGGGCGATGGAATCCGGGGACTACGCCGGCGCGGCGGCCGAGTTGCACGACATCGTGCTCCAGGATTCCTCGAATGTACAGGCGATGCGTCTGCTGGCGAGCGCATTCTCCCGTCTGGAGGCCTACGTCCAGACCATCGAGGTCTGCGAGCGGATCGCGGCATTGGATACGGTCGACGCGGGCGTGGTCGTGGCGCTCGGATTCTACAATCAGAAGCTAGGCGATTTCGACTCCGCCGAAATCCACTACCGCCAGGCACTGGAGCGCGATCCAAACGCGATCCAGGCTTACCAGGGACTGGGCTGGATCCATCTGCAGCGCCGGCAGCTCGAGCAAGCCTTCCAGATGGGCACGCGGACCACCGAGCTCGCCCCGGACTATGCGCCGAATTACATCCTGATGGGCCGGGTGCTCACGGCCCAGGGCTTCTACAAGAACGCGGCCGATGCCTACCGCAAGGCCTTTGCCCTACGCCCGGATCTGCGCGACCGCTATGGAATTCTGTTGCAGGAAATCGCCATCCGGCACAAGCTGATCCACTAGGAGCATCGAACGTTCCCCTACCTGGAG
>JASLMQ010000462.1 GCA_030746455.1 Candidatus Latescibacterota bacterium | reverse complement strand
ATCGGTGAGGTGGCATACTTCAGGATGTCACCTCGGTACTCGATTGCGATTCGTTGGAGGTGCCCACTGCTCAGCTGGGCCTGCAGCGAGCCCACCCGCTCGGCCAGGACCAGGTAGGGCTTGATGGTCTCGAACAGGGCCGGATCCACGGTGGGCATGTTCACCGCATTCTGCACCGGCTGGTCGAGCAAGACGTCGAGGACCTCGCGAGCGATCTGACTCGAGACCTTCTCCTGCGCCTCCCGGGTCGAAGCGGCCAGATGAGGGGTGCAGATCACCTCGTCGCGCTGGAGCAGGGGGTGGTCCTTCGGCGGCGGCTCCGTTTCGTACACGTCGAGCGCCGCGCCGGCGACCTTGCCCGATTCGATCGCCTCGAGCAAGGCGGCCTCGTCGACGAGGCCCCCGCTGGCGCAGTTGAGTATGCGAACGCCCGTCTTGCATTTCCCAAGTGCATCCGAGGAGATGAGATGCTGGGTGCTCTCGGTGAGGGGCGTGTGCAGGGTGAGGAAGTCGGCCGCGGTATAGATCTCGTCGAGGGAGGCGAGCCGGATGCGGAGCTCGGCGGCCCGATCCCCTGCCAGGAAGGGATCGTAGCCGAGAATCTCCATACCGAAGGCGCGCGCCCTGCGCGCTACCTCCTGACCCACACGACCTGCACCGATCACGCCGAGGACCTTGCCCTCGAGCTCGACGCCGGTGAAGCGCTTGCGGTCCCAGATGCCGGACTTGACCGAGCCCGTGGCCTGAGGTATGGCCCTGGAGAGCGCCAACAGCATGCCCACGGTGTGCTCGGCCGTGGAGACGGTGTTGCTTCCCGGGGCGTTTACGACGATGATGCCGCGCTCGCTGGCTGCATCGATGTCGATGTTGTCCACGCCGGCGCCAGCTCTCCCCACGACGCGGAGGCGATGGGCGGCGCCGATCAGGTCTCTGTCCACTCGGGTTTCGCTTCGGACGATCAGGGCGTCGCAGCGCCCGATGCGATCCCTCAGGGCGTCGGGAGACAGCCCGGTTTCGACGTCAACGGAGACGTCGTCATCTTCGGCGAAGACCTCCTGCCATCCGCTGGCCAGGGTGTCGGTGATGAGAACGCTCTTCATAGGGAAACCCATAGAGAGGAATTGGAAATCGGCGAATTGAGAATTGTAGATTGTGCCCCCAGACCCTAGTGACAGTGCGTTACTCAGCCAGTCCAGGAGGGCTGAGTGGTCCTTCGGAGGGGCCCTGGATGCCAGGTCAGGGCTTCTTGAACAGAGCGTCCTCGGCCGCGGCGACGCCGGTGCCGGTATGGAACGGCCAGGCCAGGTGCATCAGTCCTACCTCAAGGGCCGAGACGACGGAAAGGATGTCGAGGTCATCCACGTAGCCCAGATTCGAGATCCGCACGATTCGCCCTCGTAGATGGGCGAGGCCCCCTCCCAGAATGATGCCGAACCGGACGCGGAGGTGTTCCATCAGCGCGAGGCCGTCGACCTGCTCGGGTAGGGCGATGGCCGTCAGCGCGTTCGACGGGCACTGGGCGAACACCGAAAGGCCCAGCGCGTCTGCGGCGGCGCGCACCGCCCCCGCGTGTCGCGCGTGTCGTGCCCAGACCTGCTCGATTCCCTCTTCCGCGATCAGGTCCAGCGCTGCTCTGAAGCCGGCTATCAGCGTGACCGGCAGCGTGGCCGGTCCGCGACCCTCTGCCAGCGATGCGCGGTAGGTCCGAAGGTCCCAATAGTACCGGGGCAGATCCGCGCGCTCGGAAGACTCCCAGGCGCGAGGGCCGACGGCGATGATGCCCAGGCCCGGCGGGAGCATCAGGCCCTTCTGCGAGGCCGTTACGGCGACGTCGACGCCCCACTCATCGGTGGACAGCGGGTGCGCCCCAACGCTTGAAATGCCGTCGATGACCAGTAGCCTGTCGCTATCCCGGACGGCTTCCCCCAGGCCCTGGATGTCGTGCAGCACGCCCGTGGATGTCTCGCTCTGCGTGGCAAAGACGACGCGGATCGACGGGTCCTCGCCAAGATGGCTCGCCACGGCGGCGGGATCTAGCGCCGATCCCCATGGCAGATCGATGATGTCCACATCGATTCCGTAGGCCCGGCAGAGCTCGCCCCATCGGGCACCGAACTGACCCGCCTGGATCGCGAGTGCTCGCTCTCCGGACGAAAGGGTGTTGACGACGGCGGCTTCCATGACCCCGGTGCCGGATGAGGCCAGGGCGAGAAGGTCGTGCGTGGTGGGGAAGACGGACTTGACGTCCTCGAGTACGCCGGTAAGGAGCTCGGGAAACGCTGGGCCGCGGTGGTAGACCGGTGGCTCGGCCAGGGCGGCCTGCACGGGATCGGGAATCGGTGTGGGGCCGGGCGCAAAGAGACGCTGCCTCGGGCCGGGTGCGGTCGGGCTAGCCATGCGCGGCCTCTCGGATCCACGCCCAGACGGCGTCGCGCCCCCGGCCAGTGGTTGCCGAGAAGGGCAGAAGATCGATGGACCCCAGCTCCGCCAGGATGTCGTCCGTCTTCCTGAGCCGCGCGGGAAGCCGGCTGCCCGAGAGCTTGTCGGCCTTGGTGGCCGCCACGAGAAAGGGCTTCCGGACGTGCAGGAGCCAGCGAAGCATCTCAAGGTCCTGTTCGGAGGGATCGTGCCGTGCATCTAAAAGCTGGACGATCCCCTTCAGGGCGTCCCGTTCCTCCAGGTAGGCCTCGATGAGGCTGCCCCAGCGCTGCCGCTCCTGGTGGCTGTGCCGGGCGTATCCGTAACCGGGCAGGTCGACGAAGTACAGGGCATTGTTGATGCGGAAGTAGTTCAGATTGGTCGTCTTGCCCGGCGTCCGGCTGGTCTTGGCCAGCTGCTTGCGGTTGAGCAAGCGGTTGAGCAGCGACGACTTCCCCACGTTGGATCGGCCGGCAAAGGCGATCTCGGGGAGGCCGTCGTCGGGGAGCCCACTCGGGCTTCCGACGCTCTTCACGAATTCGGCGGTGGTGACCTTCATGGGTACAGGGTCCGCATGCGAGGCGGACACAGTAAAACCGGGGCGCGGTGCTCTCTCGACCCCGGTTCCCGGCCTCTGGGCGGGTGTGGCGATCTACTTTCTTAGGCCCGCTTCTTCCTCTCGACCTGGAGGTGAGGGCCCGCGCCCTTCGTGATGGTGTCCTCGGTGATGACGATCTCCTTGGTTTCCGAATCGGCCGGGATCTCGTACATCATATCGAGCATGATGCCTTCCAGGACCGAGCGAAGCCCTCGTGCACCGGTGCCCTTCTTCTCGGTCATCGAGACGACCGCCCGAAGGGCCTCCTCCTCGAACTGGAGACCGACGCCGTCCATCTCGAAGAGTTTCTGGTATTGCTTGGTTATGGCGTTCTTGGGTTCCGTGAGAATGCGCATCAGCGCGTCCTCGTCCAGGTCGTCCAGGGCACAGGCTACGGGGAGCCGACCGACCAGCTCCGGAATCAACCCGTACTTGATCAGGTCTTCCGGCTCGACCTCGGCAAAGATGGCGCCGGCGCTCTGGGACTCGGCGCTGGCGGCGCGGGTCCCG
>JASLMQ010000461.1 GCA_030746455.1 Candidatus Latescibacterota bacterium | reverse complement strand
AAGGCCGAATACTGGGCCCTGGCGTGGGGCAGCGTGATCATGACGGTGACAGGATTTGCCCTCTGGTTCGAGAACACCTCCCTTCGTCTCATCCCCAAGTGGGGACTGGATGTCGCGACCGCAATCCACTACTACGAGGCGTGGCTGGCGGTGCTGGCCATCGTGGTCTGGCACTTCTACTGGGTGATTTTCAACCCCAAGATGTACCCGATGAGCCTGGTGTGGCTTACCGGCCGGATGTCCGAGGAACAGATGGCCGAGGAACATCCGCTCGAGCTCGACGAGATCCGACGCGGTTCTGACGAAGATGGCCAAAGCGGGAGATGAAGCCGTGCGGCGAGATGGGATCGGACCAACAGGCGTCGGCGTGATGGCGGGCTTGATGCTGCTATGGCTGGCCTCCGCGGTGCTGGCGGCGGTGGCTCCCGCCACGGGTGGAGAGCCGGCCGGTCAGGCGTGCCTCGAGTGTCACGGTGATCCGAAACGGACATCCGCCCGGGACAACCGGACGGTCTCGCCGTATGTAGACATAGAGGTGCTCTTCCGGTCCGCCCACGCCGATCTGGACTGCACGGGCTGCCATTCAGACCTAGAGGATCTTCCCCACGATGACCGCCCCGGAGCGGTCGACTGCGGGGCGTGCCACGATACCGTAGCGGCACAGTATCGTGAGAGCATCCACGGGCAAGCTGCGAAACGGGGATCCGCCGATGCGCCCGGCTGCACGGACTGCCACGGGGCGCACGCGATCGCCGCACCCCTGGACTCCGAGTCCAGCGTTGCTCCCAGGAATATCCCCAAGACGTGTGCGGCCCGCCACGAGGAAGAGGGTGTCGTGGGCAGGTACAACCTTCCTTCGGGCAGGTACGCGACCTACCTGGACAGCTTTCACGGCGTCGTGAACCGCTACGGCGAGGCCGCCGTGGCCAACTGCGCCAGTTGTCACGGGGTCCACGATATCCGTCCTTCGTCCGACCCGGCATCCCGGATTCATTCGGCCAATCTGCCCCAGACCTGCGGCACCTGTCATCCGGGGGCGGAAAAGGGTCTGTCGGGCGTGAAGGTCCACGTGCGGGCTACGCCAAAGAGCTCAAGGGGCATGTACTACGTTCGTACATTCTACACCTATTTCACGGGCCTATTGATGGTGTGCTTCATCGCTTACATGGCCATCGATATTTACGGCTACCGACGCAGGAGGCAGCGGGTATGAAACTGCCTACCGGGCACGTGTTGAGACTCACGCTGAACGAGCGCGTCCAGCACCTGCTGCTGATGGTGTGCGTGGTCCTGCTGATGGTCAGCGGGCTTTCGCTCCGATTTGCTGACACCTGGTTCGGACGGGCCGTTATTGCCGCGGAAGGCGGGATGGAGAACCGTGGGCTGCTGCACCGAGTCGCCGCCGTCGGGGTGATGGTGCTGTGGGTCTACCACGCCCTCTACGTCGTCTTCAGTGAACGGGGACATCGCCAGCTCATGGCGCTGCGTCCCCGATTCCAGGATGCCCGCGACGCGATGGGGTCTCTCAGGCTCAATCCGGAGACAAGTGACGGTGGTCCCCGGTTCGGCTGGTTCGACTTCCGGGAGAAGTTCCAGTACTGGGCGGTGGCGATGGGCGTGACCATGATGACGCTCACCGGGCTCGTTCTGTGGTTCGAGAGCGAATCCATGGCGGTGATGCCGAAATGGGTCATTGACGTCACGCGAGTCGTACACGGCGGAGAGGGGCTCCTCATCTTCGTGGTGCTGTTCCTCTGGCACCTCTACGACACCCACCTTAGGCCAGACGTCTTCCCGATGGACGCGTCGTGGATCACCGGTCGGATGACGCTGAAGGAGCTGAAGCGTCGTCACCCGCTGGCCTACGATGGCGTTGCTGAGGGAGAGGACGGGGAGGGCGACCTGCCGTGACTGGGGTCAGAGCCAGCTCGGCCGGCTCAGGGAAGCCGGTCGGTAGACTGACAGAGCCACAGGCTGAGCTGGAACTCCGTGGCCGGGGGGCGGCGCGATGGGTTTCAGTGTGCCCGACGCTGGTGCTGGCACTCGGCCTGACGTGGTTTGCAGTGCCGGCATCCGGACAGGTGGCGGGATGTGTTGTATGCCACGGGAAGCCCGATCTGAAGCGGGTCGAGAAGAGCGGAAGGACCCGATCCCTCTACGTGGAGGCTGCGGACATCGACGCTTCGGTCCACACGGGCAAGGCCTGCATCGATTGCCACGTGGATGTCGTGGAGATCCCCCACTCGACTCCGCCGCAGCATGTCAATTGCACCCAGTGTCACTTCAAAGGGAATACTGAGGGTGCACCCCAGAGCGATATCTACCAAGAGTATAAGGATAGCGTACACGGGGAGGCCGTGGCGGAGGGGCACCCGAAAGCACCCGCCTGCCAGGACTGCCACGGATCGCACCGCATACTGGGCCACCTGGATCCAGACGCAAACGTGGCCAGGCCCAACGTATCCAAGACCTGCGGTCGGTGTCACCTGGAGATCTTCTCACAGTTCCGAGCGAGTGTCCACGGCGTGGATCTGACGGAGGGTAATCCCGATGTTCCTACGTGCACGGGTTGCCACAACGAGCACGGAATCCGGTCGCACGATGATCCCGAATCACCGACGAATACCGCGAACATCTCAAGGACCTGCTCATCGTGCCACGCGGTTGAGGGTATCGTCGGCAAGTACGGCATCTCGACGGGTCAGGTGGAGACCTATGAAGAGAGCTTTCACGGGGTTGCGATCCA
>JASLMQ010000460.1 GCA_030746455.1 Candidatus Latescibacterota bacterium | reverse complement strand
ATCGCCATTCAGGATGCGGAGGGGATCGACGAGGCGACGGACGAGCAGATGGTCCAGATGGGGGAGAAGATCTTCCGTACCACCGACAAGGATCACCCGGGCCTCGCCAACTGGCTGTCGGCAGGTAAAACCTTCGTGTCGGGGCCGATTCAGGTGCTCAACTACTCCTACTTCGCCGACGAGTTCCCGGAGACCTTCCGAACGGCGGTGCAGATCCGCGAGTTGATTCAGAAGAACGGCTGGAAGAAGGTGGTGGCCTTCCAGACGCGGAACCCAATGCACAGGGCGCACGAGGCCCTGGTCAAGATCGCGATGGAGCGCGTGGGTGCCGACGGGTCTGTGATCCACATGCTGCTGGGCAAGCTGAAGGAGGGGGATATCCCGGCCGACGTGCGCGACGCTTGTATCCGCAAGATGGTGGAGCTATACTTCGAACCGAACACGGTGGAGATCACCGGCTACGGGTTCGACATGCTCTACGCGGGACCACGCGAGGCGGTGCTTCACGCCATCTTCCGCCAGAACATGGGCGCCACGCACCTGATCGTGGGCCGAGACCATGCCGGGGTGGGGGACTACTACGGGGCCTTCGACGCTCAGGAGATCTTCGACGACGAGGTGCCGGACGGCGCGCTCGAGCTGGAGATCTTCAATGCGGACCACACCGCTTTCTCCAAGGTGGTGGGCGAGGTCATTATGATGAACGAGGCCCCAGAGGGGCACAAGCCGGAGGACTTCGTCTTCCTGTCGGGGACGAAGGTGCGTGAGATGCTCTCGGAAGGCAAGGACCTGCCGTCCGAGTTCGCCCGTCCCGAGGTGGCCAAGATCCTGATGGACTACTACCAGTCGCTCTAGATCGCGGACCGGAACCCATGGATCTCATCTCTGCGACAAAAGAGGACAACGGAACCTTCAGGTTCCACGTCCGCCGGCATGAGGTCGCAAGCGACATGTCCGAACAGGACGGGGGACAGGACCTTGGCCCCTCGCCCGTCGAGCTGGTAGGCGGAGCGCTGGCGACGTGCATTGCCATCATGGTCCAGAAGTACTGCGACAGGCAGGGATACACCGACGGACAGGTCGACGTCAGTATGACGCTCGAGCTGGCGGACGATCCCAAGCGGATCGAGGGGTTCGTGGTCGACGTGGAGGTGCCCGGCGACGTGCCCGAGAACCGGATGACGGCCATCAAGCGGATCGCCGAGCACTGCCCGGTTCACGCGACCCTGAGCAATCCGCCACGCGTCGATATCGACATCGCGCGCGGCAACACATAGGGGACAGCCGTTGCCACCTCGGTGGCAACGGCTTTAGAATGGAGACGTGAGATGCCAGAGTACAAGGAATTCGGCGGGAAGTCCCTGGAGATCGACGAGGACGGATTCATCCAGGATCCGGATGCATGGGACGAGGCCGTTGCTACCGACCTGGCCAAGACCGAGGCCGTGGAGGAGATGACCGAGGACCACTGGAAGCTGGTCAAGTACCTGCGTGAGTACTACCTCGAGTTCAACATGGCCCCGATGATCCGCAAGCTCTGCAAGGAGACCGGATTCAAGCTGAAGGAAGTCTACGAGCTGTTCCCGAGCGGCCCGGCCAAGGGAGCCTGCAAGGTGGCGGGACTGCCGAAGCCGACTGGCTGCGTGTGAACGTCCGCGTTGCGCGAGAGGCGCGTTGGGTACGTGTCCTTGCGCAGGGGATGGAACGATGACGCTCGGGGAGCTGCTGGCGGACAGGAAGGACGCGATCGCGGATCGGTGGATCAGGGCCGCCCTGTCGGTCTACCCGGAGGAGGGCTCGAAGGCCTTCCTGCACCAGACGGACCCCTTCGCGAACCCCGTCGGCCATCGCTTGCGCGCGGGGATCCGCAAGATCCTTGAGGCGTTGCTGGACGACGAAGGTGGCGAGACGATCCGCGGGGAGCTGAAGGAGATCCTGAGCGTCAGGGCCGTCCAGGATCTCTCGGCCTCACAGGCTTTGGCCTTCGTGTTCGATCTGAAGAGCGCCATCCGGGGGGAGTTGGGCGGTGATGGGGGTGGTTCGAATCTCGCCCCCGAGCTGTCCGAGCTCGATAGCCGGATCGACCAGGTTGCGCTTGTCGCCTTCGACATCTTCGTCGAGCGTCGGGAGCAGGTTTCCGAGCTCCGCGTCAGTGAGGTCAAGCGTCAGGTATCGTGGATCATGGGCAAGCTGAACGCAGGCAGTCCAGATGCACCGTCGGTGGGGGGCGAGGTTGACGCGGCCTCTCCCGCGGAGGCCGACACGCAAGGAGAGGGTAGCTCATGAAAGTCGTTCTGGCTTTGGTGGTCGTTGCCGGTCTGTTCCTGCTGGGCTTCCTTGGCGGGGGCGCGGGAATAGGATGGCTTTTCGGCGTGGTGCTTCCCTACCTGGCGGGGACCCTGTTCCTCGTCGGCGTGGTGGTACGCGTTCTGGGCTGGGCCAAGGTCCCGGTGCCGTTCCGAATTCCCACGACGTGCGGGCAGCAGAAATCCCTTCCCTGGATCCGTCAGCAGAGCCTGGAGAACCCGCACAACACGCTGACGGTTGTGGGACGGATGGCCCTGGAGATCCTGTTCTTCCGATCCCTGCTGCGTGACACCAAGGCGAAGGTGGTGGACGGTGAACGCGTGGTCTACACCTCCGATCCGACGCTCTGGTTGTTTGGGATGGCGATGCACTGGGGCATGCTGACCGTGGTGATCCGCCACCTCCGGCTGGTGACCGACCCCGTGCCCGGTCTCGTGACGTTCGTGGAGCAGTTGGACGGTTTCCTGGAGCTGTGGCTGCCGGTGGTCTAC
>JASLMQ010000459.1 GCA_030746455.1 Candidatus Latescibacterota bacterium | reverse complement strand
GATGGGCAGGCCGCCGGAGTCGGAGATGGTCTGGTAGTAGTCATAGATGGCATCGAGACGCAGTTCTGCCCTTCGAACGTAGGGCGGCATTGCGATGACGCCGTCCGCACCGATCTGCTTTGCATGCGCGGCGAATCCGGCTGCCACTTCCATTGACACACCGGAAACACCGATGATGGCCGGGATGCGTCCCGCGTCTTGCTCGACGAGCACCTGGGACATGCGCATGCGCTCTTCATCGCTCAGGGTGGTGAACTCGCTGGCGTTGACCGGATAGACCAGTCCGTGGGCGCTGCACTCGATACAGAAATCGACGATCCGACGAAGACCCACCACGTCGATCTCGCCGGACTTCCGGAACGGGGTGGCGGGGATGGTGAAGATGCCTCTGAAGGGCTGTGGATGCTCCATGGATGTTGGATCCCGCGTTTTGATGTTGTCACGCCTGTGCCAGAGAATCGGAACTACGCAAAGCGTCCCGGCTGCGGCCTATGACCTGTTAGAGGGGCAGCCTTGCAGCCGGCCGGGACAGGCTCTAGACGCGAATGTAGATGCCTAGACCCGGAACGCCAGGAGTTGGCCTTCCGCCGCGCCGGCCAGAATGAGTGGATCGCCGGGCCACCGTTGCTCGGTCGACGCCAGACTCGAGGGTGGTGAGTCCAGGTCGCGTGATCTGACTACCTCGCCACCGGCGTCGACGAGGGAGATGCGTCCGTCTTCCTGAGCGATGGCGGTGTGGTCGCGCACCATGCAGAGCTTCACGATGGGGGAGTCGAACTTGAGGGACCAGAGGGGGGAGCCGTCGCCGGCAAAGCAACAAGCCCATCCATTTGCCAATCCCACGGCAACGGCGGGGGAACCCGAACCGTTGCCTTCGCTTACGGCGACGCTGCGGACAAAGCGGCTGCGCGCTCGATCGGGTCCGAACGACCGGTGCCACAGGCACTCCGATCCATCGGTGGTGAAGGCCCTGACCTCGTTCCAACCTCCGGCGCGCCCCACCACGACTTCCTGTGCGCCGTCGCCGTTGATGTCGGCCGTGTGAACCGAGACGATGCCTCGCTGCATCCAGGCGTTCATCATCGTGCTCCCCTCGGGGAGGCCCATGTAGCTGCCGTTGGTGATGACCGCACGATCGGGGCCCAGCACCGACAGGGCGTCGTGTCCGGTGTAGAACTTGCCGACCAGGGCCCTGGGTTCCTCGGTCCCCTGGAGCAGGGCCAGATCCGTGCAGTCGCCCCACTCGATGGGCACCCGCGCCAGGAGATCGCCTTCGAGGCCCCAGTACTCGAGAGTGCTGGGCCGCCCCAGGACGATCTCCGGTGTGCCCGAGCCGGCGATGTCGGCCACCAGCAGCGAGAAGATCCCGACCTTCCTCTCGGGATCGGTGAACCAGGGCGCGTAGTAGTAGTCGCCGGTCTTGAAGTGGTCGGAGACCACCGAACCGGACTCCCAGAGGATGTCGCCGGTGTCCGACAGCGCGCGGAGCCGGTCATCATCGCCGCCGGCAACGGCGGCAACCCCTCCCACGGGGGGATCGACTACGGCCAGCGCGTTGGGCGCGACGGGCCGGGCAACCTGAAGCTGGATAGCGCCGTCGGTGTCGACGAGGGAGAGACAGCCGGTATCCGCAGCCGCCCAGGCCACGGGGTTGTCCCCCCCTGCGGCTTCGATCAGGCGGACGCGGCCGTCGAGGCTGGCTTCCCATACAGACGGCCATTCGCCCGCCCCTGTGGCATTTGGCTTGCGAGCGATGGCCGGTCCGGGGAGCCCATCGGCGGCCTCAAGGGCGTGCGATATCGCGGCCGAAACCTTGGCGGCGGGCATCGCACCTGTGAGCGAATGCGAACCCCGCGTTACCCTGAGAATCGTGGCTCCGCCCTGCGAGGCTGCGGCTATCGGCCTGCTATCGAGCTGGAGGCGGGCGTCGTCGCAGACACACAGAGCCAGGGTCGTATCCCAGGCACATCCCATCGAGGCCTCGCCCGTTTCGAGGTCCCAGATCATAGAGAGGGGAGCCGTGGCCTCCACGAGGACCTCGTCCGTGGCGACCCGTGTTCCCTCCATCAGGCAGATGCGACCCGGCCTGAGATGGGCGGCCATCGCGTCGACCTCCAGGCCGCCTATCTGCGCGGCACCCACGGCAAAGAGGGCATCATCTTTTCCGCGGATCCGAGCGGCGCAGCCATCGGCCCACCGGAGGGCGTAGTCGGGTTGCCCTCCCCCTGAGTCGGCGAAGATCGCGCTGATCAGCGTCTGGCGATCCCCCGCCTTGGCGTGCAGGCTCAGGGCCTGTCTGAGCTGGCCCGACACGAGGGAGAGTGGGACGGGCCTGGCGCAGGAGACCGTGGCTCCAGAGCCGTCGGGCCGTCGCGCCCAACCCTCCTCGTGGTTGAACTCAGCGCCTGGCATGGGCTCCCACTGGCAGATGATTTCGAAATCGCCACCATCTCGAACTGTAACGGTGTCAGCCACCAGGGTGTAGGCGTCGTCCACCCAGAGGATGTCGCGCACCCAGGCCGCGTGAGATGCGTCTGGAACAGAGCTACGTACATAGGCCATGCCTTCGATCGTCGCTGTTGCATCGAGCCTGGCGGTCTTGGCCACGTGGTTCTCGGTCATCCCGTTCCGAAGGATGATGACCTGGTTGCCATAGCCCTCCAGCAGCTCGAACGAACCGTGACGGAGGGTCTTGAGGGCCGACACGTGGTGAGGGTGCCGTCCGCTGTAGTTGAAGCCGTCGAGGAGGAAGTAGCCGTCCTCGGGACCCACGCCGGTCCGGTAGCTGAGGAACTGGTAGCCGAGACGCGCGTCGAAGGGCGCTCCGGCCTGCTCGGCCAGGAGGGGGGCGATCGGCATCACCGAGATCCTTCCGACGCGGTCGGTGGGGGGAGAGACGTCGAGATCGGGGTCGGGCCACCAGGACTGCCCGATCCGGAAGCGGTCGAAGTCGTAGCCGGCGGCGCGTGCCATATGGGCGTAGCGACCATCCTTCAACAGGTAGGATGCCTTGTGCATCAGGTTGATGGTCTGCATCCGGTTCGATTCCTCGGCAGCCCTGCCCGACCACAGGATCTCCAGCGCACTCATCATCGTACGGGCCATCCCGCTTTCCACGAAGGGCTCCGGACCTGCCATCATGAAGTAGTCGAAGACGGGCTCGGTCGAGGTGTTGACCCAGCTGAGGGTGTCACGCTCGCCCCAGGTGGGATTCTCCAGCCACCAGTTGAGCGCCCGCTGCATGTTGCCCAGGCGATTCTCCCAGCGGGGGGCAGGATAGTATCGGGAGAAGTAGCGGCTGCCGGTGAAGACGCAAAGGCAGTCGTAGAGCCCGTGACGACTGGTGCCCTGCAGGGGGCAGAGCGTGTCATCGGCGTCTATGTAGTCCTGGTGGCCGCGGAGCTCGTTGGTGATCCTCAAGCGCACGTCGTCGCTGAGCAGCGGGCTCTCCTCGATCAGGTCCCAGAGGAGGGCCATCGTGTGGGCGTGGTAGTGGTAGTTCTGGACGAGGGGGTGCTCCATACTGTAGAACGCGGAACAGGTCAGGACTTCCTCGGGGAT
>JASLMQ010000458.1 GCA_030746455.1 Candidatus Latescibacterota bacterium | reverse complement strand
TGCCAGGCCGGGAAGCGACACCACGAAGAGCACCCCGGGTCGAGCCCGGGGCAGGCTGCGGACACGAAGGGTGAAGCAGCGGGTTCGACGGTTGCAGCCGGCCCCATTACGACAAGTGCCCACGACCCGCGACAGAGACCGTCCCCCCTTTGCTCGCAGCGTCTACCCTCCGCAGTCGGCTTCTTGGCGAAGGAGGGTGCTGCGAGGAAGGGGGGGTAGGGGGGTTCCGCGGCTCTTGCTGCGAGTATCAAGCCGCTCCACCTGACCACGGCACCGAAACGTGATCCAGAAGACCCCCGAAGCATGTGCGTGGCAGCGGAGTCAGGGATCGGGCTGTGAGTGGATGCGCGGGGCAGCAGGCGGCCTGTCCCGTCAGGGACAGGGACGACCTGGCACCGACGGGGCTCGGGCCTCGAAGCTCGGGCCTGCCTTCGGACCACATTCCCTATGGTACGACCTGGAAGTCCGATTTAGACCGCCTCGTACTTCCAGAGGAAGTCCAGGACCTCCTGTTCGCGGGAAACATCCGTGTTGAACAGGAAGACGATGCCCTCGGCGCTGCCGAGCTGGCGGACGATGGTCTCGAAGGTGTTGATGCCCCCTGAGAACTGGATGAGCTTGCCGGCGTCGCGGATCTTGCGCCAAACCTCGGGCCACTGGGTGACGTCGGGGTTGCCCTCGCCCGGTATCCACTGGATGCCTTTGAGCTCGTCGATGGCTAGCAGCGAGTCGAGATGCGGCAGGGCGCCGGGGCCGTCCAGGTGGTAGAAGGGATTGGTGAGGCGCTTGCACGTGGCCTCCAGCTCGGGCCTGACGAACTCGTCGAACATCTCCGGGCTGACGGAGTAGCTCACGTCGCACTGGAGCATGTAGTAGAGCGACTCGGAGTAGATGGGCGTCCACGCCGTGTACCCCGGGTTGACGGGCTGGAGGGTCTCGTTCAGCTCGTCGAAGTAGCGCCACCAGATCTCGTGGGCCTCCCAGGTCTTGCACTTGACCTCCTCCGGGTGGTCGTGGAGGTCCAGCAGGAGATGCGAGCCGGCCCGGAAGGTGGAGAGGATGTCCAGGTTGCCGCCCAGGTCGGTCATGCCGATCTGCACCAGGCCGTTCCACTCGTCGATGCCGATCTCCATGATCTCCCTGATCCTCACCAGCCAGGGCTCGGCCTCGTCGTAGGGGAAGGCCATCTCGGAGACGTGCGGGACATCCCCGGGGAGAAACCAGACGGTGTCGTCGGCGACGACCGTGTGGGCGCCCACGAAGGCGGCCGTGACGCCCGGGCCGAAGTCGGGGAAGCAGGCGGGGAAGGCATCGCCCAGGTACCTGATGCAGGACAACTCGTAGTCCCAGCGATCCACGATCTCGTCGGGCGTGACGAAGGCGGGGTAGTCGGCCGTCCGGTGAACGGCCTTCAGCTCGGGCTCTGGACGACGGGGATCGTGACCTTTGAGCCGGGCCTGGATAAGGGGTCGTTTGAGCTCGCCGGCCCACCATCGGGCGGCGTCGCCGCGGATGTCGTCCCAGCGTTCGGGGGTGAAGTCGATTGCCATAGCGTGTAGACTCGTTGAGTAAGGTGACAGGACAAACCAAGATCAGATGCAACCACAGATGAGCACCGGATCCGCGGCTTACGGCCTGCCGGTGCAGGCTCGTCCTGGGCAGGCTCCGATGGACGCTGATGAGGAGGCGTCAGAGCCCGGCGGTTGCAGGCCAAGACCGGCCCTGTGCTAAGACGGATACATCTGCGCTATGCGCCCCAAACGCGCGGCATCCATAGCGGCTCCTTGCCCATCTCCGCGTGGAGGAGTTTCATCACCAGCTCGGCCTTCAGCTCAGCGCAGTCCGGGCGGTCCCACAGGTTGTCCACCTCGCCCGGGTCGCTCTCCAGGTCGAACAGCTCCCCGTAGGTCTGGTTGTAGTAGACCGTGATCTTGTAGCGCTCGTCCACGTAGGTCTTCACGTGGATCGTCGTGGGCTCGTGATGGTTCTCGACGATGACGTGGTCGCGCGCCGATGCCTTCTCGCCGTACCAGACCGGGCTCTGATCCACGCCCGTCATCGAGTGCGGGATGTCGATCCCCGCGGCCCCCAGGAACGACGGCGCGATGTCCACCAGCGACTGGAGCGCGTCGGACCGCTTGCCAGCCGGCACCCGTCCGGGCTGGCGCACGACGAAGGGCACACGGATCATGTCCTCGTAGTGGAACGCGCCCTTGGCGATCAGGCCGTGGTGCCCGTAAAAGTGCCCGTGATCGGTGGAGAAGACGACGAGGGTGTTCTCCGCGAGGCCCAGCCGGTCCAGCGTGTCCAGGATCTGTCCGATCTGCTTGTCCATCAGGCTGATCATGCCGTAGTAGATGGCGATGTCCCTGGCCAGGGCGTTCCGGTCGTGGACGTGCGACCGGAAGCCGTGGAGCCCCCAGCCACTCTCACTCCAACGTGAGAAGTCGGGATTCCGCTCCTGTGTAAGCTGGAAGTGGGGCGGGTTGGCCGCGTGCTCACCCGGCGTCACCTCCGGAACCGTCAGGCTGTCGGCGTCGTACATGGTGTCCCACGGTTCGGGCACCAGGTACTTGGGATGCGGGTCGAAGAAGCTCGACCAAAGGAGGAAGCTCTCGTTCCGCTCCTTGTAGGACTCGAGCAGCGCGCACGAGCGCTCGGCGATCCATGTTCCGTAGTGATACTCCTCCGGGATGGTCCACTTGTGCCTGAGGTCCTCGTTGTTCCCGGTGGGCGGCCGGAAGTAGTCGCGCCAGTTGTCGAGCCCCTTCTCCTCCATCCAGAGGGCGTAGTGCTGGCCCACGTGGGCCTCGTCGGTGTGGTTGCGCGCCAGCTCCACGTGCTCGAATCCGTAGAAGGGCCCGTTGAAGTCCCGCCAGAAGGCAAGGTTCTGAAGCTGCGGGTAGGCCTCCAGGGAGGGGAACTCGTCCGTGCCCGCGAGGGGCTGGAAGTGGGCCTTTCCCACGAGCGTCGTTCGGTAGCCCGCGCTCGTGAAGTCCTCCCCCACGGTGCGCTCGGATTCGGACAGCTTGGTGCCCAGCGACCACGCGCCGTGCTGGCTCGGATACCTCCCGGTGATCATCGACGCACGTGTGGGCGTGCACGTCGGGTTGGGGCAGTAGGCCCGGTCGAAGATCGTGCCCTGCCCGACCAGTCGATCCAGGTTGGGGGTTTCGATCTCCGGGTTGAGACACCCCAGGGTACACCAGTGCTGCTGATCGCTCGTGATCAGTAGTATGTTGGGTCGTAGGGAACCCATCGATTCCTTTCCTCTGTCCCGATCTTCGTCTCCATCCTCGTCGCTCTACATCCTGCGTCCTGACCATCCACCACGGCCGAGGCCGGATCCGGCGGACCGGCCCGCGAACCGACCGAATCGACCCAATCTAACACCGGGGGACGGGGAAGGCAAACCGAAACGTTCGTTCTTCAGGATCGGTGTTCATCGGTGTCTATCGGTGGTTCCGCCTTGTGTTCGCAGGTCAATCCAACCGCCACCGCGTGCCCATCAAGCACGTCTTCTCCCCGGGCCGGTCGATCTGATAGTAGACCGTGAAGATCGAGCCGTCGCCCAGCTGCACCGAAGCGGGATATCCGAGGTCGCTATTCGTTGCCCCCTTGATCTCGATCTGGTCGTCCACGAGCCACGTCTTCCCGCCGTCGCGGCTGATGCACGCGCGCTCGCCGAACGGCTCGACGCGCCGTCCGAAGACCACCAGGATCGTACCGTCGTCCAGACAGGTCAGGTGAGGCGGGTAGCCCAGCACCGGGGTCTCACGCAGGACCGACCACGTCCTGCCGCCGTCCTCGCTCTCGGTCTGGCGCAAGAAGCACTTCGTCCGGTCTGGTCCCTGGCACCGGACCATGCCCACGAGGGTGCCGTCCCGCGTTTCCACGACGTGTGGCTCGTGCAGGGGATCCATCGATGCGCCGGGAGGAAGGGGGACAGTGCCGATGAGGGACCACGAGCGGCCGTCGTCGGTCGATTCCTCTGCTGTGATGGCGATATCGTCGCCGTCTCGACCCCTTCCCAGGAACAGGAGGCGGCCGTCGCGGAGTCCGATGGGACCATGGGGGGCCGTGCCGTTGTTCTGAACGGGATCCTCCCATGTGGCCCCGCCGTCGGTGGACCGACGTGTCCAATGGCTGAACCATTGCTCACGGACCTCGGCGGAGAGGGTCGCCGCGTGGTCGGCGTAGGCCGCGTTCTCCTGGAAGGTGACGGACGTGAACCAGCTGATCACCAGCGCACCGCTGGGGGTCTGGATGATGCCCGCATCGCGGTCATCCAGCGGTGTGTCGTTCACCGTGACGGGCTCGGTCCAGGTGGCGCCCCCGTCCCGGCTCCGCACGAGCTGGGTCTTGCCCCACGGACAGACGTGCGCATCTCGGTCGCCCGAGAAGACCACGATGAGCTCGTCATCTGCCGTCCGCACGATCGTCGGCCAGCCGATGTATCGGTCCGGTTGCTTGCAGATAACCTGGGTTCCCAGAATGCTGGCTGTGACTCCTTCACCCATTGCCGTTGCTCCTATCCCCCTGGGTTAATGCACAAGATCGGAACTACGAAATACGCGAAAAGCGCGAACGAGAGACATTGATCGTGGAGGGCGAGCCGGACGTAGGAAGCGCGGTCCACGGTGCCTTGTACCTGGGTGCCTTCTCCGTGGTCAACCTCCCAGACTCTGTTCCCCACGATCGGTGTTCATCGGTGCTTATCTGTG
>JASLMQ010000457.1 GCA_030746455.1 Candidatus Latescibacterota bacterium | reverse complement strand
ACCTGGTCAGTGCGGGCAACATCGGGTTGATCAACGCCGCGGAGCGTTTCGACGAAACCCGAGGCGTAAAGTTCATCTCTTACGCGGTCTGGTGGATCCGGCAGGCCATCCGCCAGACCCTCAAGGACCACGGGCGAACGGTGCGGCTGCCCGTGAACCGTCAGGATCTGCTCAAGCGGATCCATCGCTACATCGCCTCATGCCAGCAGGAGTCGACCGACTCCCCCACCGACGAGGAAATCGCGGACGCCGTCGGCGTGTCCGTCGACGAGGTCTTCGACACCCTCGCCAGCGGACAGCATATCCTCTCGCTGGACGCCACCATCGGCGCCAACAGTGACAGCAGCCTGCTGGACATTCTCGAGGACGACGATCAGGAATCCCCCGACGCGCTCATGATGCGCAACTCCCTCAAGGATGTCATCGACCTGGCGCTCGAGGCCCTCAGCGAGAAGGAGCGGAGTGTCATCCGGCAGTACTTCGGGCTGGATGGAAAGACCCGGCTCACGCTGGAGCAGATCGGAGTCCAGCTCGGGGTGACCCGCGAGCGGGTCCGGCAGATCAAGGAGAAGGCCCTGCGCAAGCTCCGCCGGCCCTTCCGAGCCAGAAAGCTGGTTCAGTACGCGGAGGAGATCTAGCAACAGGCCAATCCAGCTGAACTGAATGACATACGTTGGGGCAGTCGGCAAGACGTCGACTGCCCCTTCGCTTTGCTGCCTTCGCGTATCTCTCAGGGACTTGCCAGCTCGGCCTCCCCTACGCACGACAACTCGGGCTTTCCCTCGGCCGCGAACGTAACAAGCGCGGAGGTCTGAATCCGGCACGTCACCGGCCCCGCCATTTCACGGTGGGGGAAGTACAGGTGTCTGGCCCCCTTGCCTTCCACGACGAAGCCCGTCTCCCCTTCGATGTGCACGTGCGCCCGACCGCCGACCGCCTCAACCGATGAGACAGGGTACCCGCGAGTCGATCCATCGCCAAAACGCACCAGGGCCGTTGCACCTGCCAGCACCCGACCTTCGGGCAATGCTCCCAACGCAATCAGCACATCGTCACCCGCACTGCCTGACAGCGTCCCGGTGACCTCTGCCTCGTAGATGCCCTGACAGGTCAACGTCCATCCGGCCCACCTCAGCTCCGTCCCTCCCCAGAGCCCCATGGCTTCGGGCCGCCCGGCCCGTTCCCGAATGAATCCGAGCACGCCACGGAAGTCGAGCCCGTCGGATGTAGCCCTGCACGGGGTTCCGCAATGGATGATGCGGTCCGTGAAGTCGCTGTGTCTCGCCGTGAAGACAACGGCCTCCCCATCCTCGCCCGCGGTCTCCAGCATCACATCGTCCAGGAAAGGGCCTCCCTCGTAGGGCTCGTGCACGGCGGCGAACCGGCTTGTCAGTGGGGCCACTCCCGATCTGCGAAGCAGCACGATGGGCATCCGGACCTCATCGAGCAGCGCGTCGTTCTCCTCGGCCCGGCGGAACGACATCGCATCGCCGAGGAAGACCTCGGCTCCTGGCTGCCCCGGCAGATGCGTCCGCGCGCCGACCGGTGAATCCGACACCTCGAACGTGAGGGTCAGCCCGTGTTCCACCTCGCCCCGCGACACGTTCTGAAAGAAGGCGTAGCTGGGGTTCCTCCCTTCGGCCTCCCCCCGGTCGGCCTCCCCAAGCGGATACCGGACCTTCACCCCGGGGAGCAGATTGCCCCCGTACCGAGCGAGCGGCACATCTACCGTTGCCGTGCTGTCGTGGTCCGCGCTGCCGTGGAGGGCCCAGTCGTGCTGGGCGCCTCCCTTCACGCGGAAGACGTCGATCAGGTAGGCGTCCCCCTCGTCCACCGCAACCTGCACAATCGCCCGGCGGTAGACCTCCGCAAGCCCTGGGTACGCCCACTCCGCACTCGCCTCGACCCATCGGACCGGCTCGTAGCCTGCCTCGTAGGCCAGCAGCCGCCCGTCGGACGGAGGCTTCTCAAAGGGCCGCAGGCTGCCCCACTTCGGCACCTCGTCACGCGTGTACTGCCGCTTCTCGTCGATCAGCACGGTGTTGTGCGACAGGGTGCACGAATTCCACGTCCGGAATCGCGTGTGGGTGTAGCCCAGGTCCGGGAAGAGCTCGTGCCCTTTGGCGAACAGCGCCAGATTCAGGTTGTCGCCGTGGTCGTGACCGTATCCCCCGGAGAAGTGCAGGTGTGCCTGCTGCTGGTCGTCCCCCTGTCCACGCCCCAGCCAGGCGTGGCCCATTCCGTTGAGAAGCGTGGGGGCAGACCGCTCGGGTACCTCGAGGTTCCGGTACTCGGCGACGTTGTCGTGCACGGGCATCGTGCGGCCGTCCGGATACCGGCAGATGCCCGGTATCCGGCTCGCACGTCCGATGATGGGGATGTCCCGCTCCAGATCCAGGTCGTCGAAACGCGAGCCGTCGATCTCATCCACGTAGTCCGGTGGATCGGAGTATCCCTTCAAAGCACGGAAGACCCGCCCCATGCCGTAGCTGTAGGCATACTGGTGGTACCCCACGCTGCCCTCGCACCAGAACCCGTCGACGAACGAGCGTCTCTCGAAGAGGCCCTTGCTTCGGCGAACGGCCTCGTGCACCAGCGAAGGATCACCCATCACCCGGCCCATCACGGCGTAGCCCTCGTAGATCGCCGGACTGGAGTTGGCGTACGTGGGTCCCATCAACCCGTTCTGACGGATGCATCCCCTGAAGAAGTCGTCTTCAATCCGGGCCCCAACATCCACCCCGACCTCGCTCGACAGGCGCTCCAGCTCGCCGCTCTCGCAGATCCAATCATAGGCGTGGACCACATCCGAGGGGACCTCCGCCGAGGCCCACCGGCCCCACTTCCCGCCGCCGTTGGGTGGAGGGGGATCGAGCGCGAACCCCTTGGGCTCGTGGGGCCAGTCGCGACTCACCAGGAAGCCCGGATAGTGCCGTGCGAAGGCGTCTAGCATGAGAACCGCGCGCCGAGCGTAGGAAAGGTCCTTCGTAACCTGGTACAGCTCGGCCAGGTCCTCCGCCCTGGAAGCGAAGTAGACCCGGGCGGCCCTCCACGCTCGGGCGGTGAACAGAAGCTTATGTCCCTGCTCGTTCTCCCAGTAGGGGTACACCACCTCCCGACCTACCGGGTTGACGATCCGAATCTTCCTGTCCTCAGGATAGGTCTCGTTGGGGTAGACCATCCCGCAGTACCGGCACCGGACCCGGTGCGGATCGTCGATCGACCAGGAAAGCTGCCGCTCCTGGGTGCCCTCCTCGCAGTTCGGGCAATCCATGAACTCGAAACCCGTCCTGTCGGGAACCAGCGCGACCATATCAGGCTCGGGCATGGCCAGAATGGCCGAAACCGCTTCCCTCAGACGATCAACCCGATCGGGATCCGGATCCACGGGATAGACCGGATGGCTGACCGGAAGCCGTTTCGTTTCACCGGTCGCCATCACGCGTCGCCTTCTTCCGACCGCCTCCGGCTGTCCTGCCACCTGTCCGGCCAGTCGAAGTGGTCGTTGATGTCCTCGATATGGGCCATGGGCTCGTTCGGCTCGATATGGAGCAGCGCATCCAGCACCTTCACCGCCTGGTCGTACGATCGCGTCTGGTGGCTCTCCAGGATGCTGAACAGCATCATCGACAGGTCACCCGACAGGATCGCCTCAAGCGTACGCTCCATCTGCAGCCAATCTGGGTAGATGCATTCGAGCATCACCTTGGTCGGCAGTGCCGACACCCGCAGCGGCTGGATGCCCTTCTTGTTGACCACGGCCGGCACCTCCACGGCTACGTCATCTGGTATGCCGGGTAGCGCACCGTGGTTAGGTACGTTCACCTGGAACTGCCCCTCGTTGTCGTTCACCAGCCCGTCGATAATGGGCACGTGCTGCTCGGTCGTCTTCTTGTCTCCGAAAAGATCGATCGGTCGGACGTTGGCATCTGTGGCCGCTTCCTTCATCTGCGCGAACTTCTTGTCCTTGCCCTCGAGGATGCGCTGGCGTCCCTCCGGGGTGTCGCCGCCCCCGGTGCCGCCGTACCATCGCCTTCGCGTCTCCAGGTCGGTATGGTACCACCAGCCGCCGCGCCTCGGGGTGTCCCCAACGGGCATCAGACCGTACATCCGGTACTGATGGACCGCAGAGAGCGACATCTGTGCGGGAATCGTCCGTCCTTCCCTGTCTTGCTCCTCCCAGTAGGCCTCGGCCTCCTCCTCGATCCACTTGTCCAGGACCGGATACGCGTCTTCGCCATTGTGGTAGAAGTCGGTCAGCCAGATGTTGTGGTTGAGGCCCGGCGCCTGCCAGGTAACCGTGTCCGGATCCAACCCGATGGCCTCGGCGATGCGCCTGTACCCGTAGTGTCCGTGGCAGAGGCCACAGACCTTGACTCCCGTCTCGCGTGTCATCAGCGTCGTGCCGTCGAAGACCGGGTTCCCCGCCAGCAGCATCCAGGCGTCGGGACAGATCGCCTCCATATCCACGGCCACATCGAGCATCAGCTGCAGGTTGTGATACTCCGGCATCCCCGTGCGCCCATAGAAGTATCCATGCGCCTCCCCAAGCGCTCGCCTGCGCTTGCCGAAGTACTCGTTGTGCGTGATGGTGGCCGTGTTGATCACGAAGTCCGCGTCCTGCAGGCATTCCTCCCGGCTCTGCGTCCGCTCGAAGGTCAGGCTAGCACCCAGGTCCTCGGCGTATCGGCCCGCCAGCTTGTGGACCACATCGAGGCTCTCCTCGTTGATGTCCATGAAGCAGACCTGACTGCCGTGCAGGCCCTCGGTCAGGCACATGTCCTTGACCAACCCGAGGGAAAAGACGACACTGCCCGCCCCGAAGATCGTCACCTTGACTGGCATGCTCAAAGCTCCTCTGAGGGAATGTGGATGGATGGCGGCTTCCTGCTGGGGGGTCGCTAAGATAAAGGATCAACTTCGGAAATCCACCCCCAATATCGCTTGACGCGACATCACCGGCCAGACATATTGAGACCGTTCTGATCCCGGCCTTTCCTCGTGCCGAACGCGCACGTGCCGGGACCGCGGGCGAGGCTGCCGGAGCGCAGTGTCGCTCGAGTCTGATCTATCGTGAGGGAGGATGTCGGTATGGCCAGGTTGGCGATCAACGGAGGCGAGAAGACGGTCCAGCGTCCACTGGGGAAGGCGTGGCCCATCTGGGACGAGAGCGAGAAGGAGGCCCTGGCAGAGGTCGTCGAAAGCGGGATCTGGTGGCGTGGTGGCTACAGCGAGGCCGCGGCCTCCAAGGTCGGCCAGTTTGAAAACGCATTTGCCGAATACCATCTGGCGAAGCACGGGGTAGCCGTCACCAACGGTACGGCCGCGATCGAGTGCGCGCTCAAGGCCGTGGGCGTGGAGCCCGGAGACGAAGTGATTGTGCCTGCCCTCACGTTCGTGGCAAGCGCAACGGCCATCGCCCTTGTGGGAGCGGTCCCCATCTTCGTGGACGTGGACCCGGAAACCTACAACATCGATCCCGACGCCATGGAGGCCGCCATCACCGACGCGACCCGCGCCGCGGTCGTGGTCCACAACGGGGGCTATCCCGCCGACATGGAC
>JASLMQ010000456.1 GCA_030746455.1 Candidatus Latescibacterota bacterium | reverse complement strand
AACCCGATGTTCGAGACCGTCAAGGCCATGGTGGCCGACGACGCGGTGGGTGACGTGTACTACGTGGAGACGGACTATCAGCATGACATCGCCAGCTGGTGGACCGGTTGGGACGAGGCTCGGAAGAAGCGCACCGGCGTCAGCGCCTTCATGACCGGCGGCTGCCACGCGATCGATGCGTTGAGATGGTTCGCCGCAAAGGGACGGTTCCAGGCGGCCAGGCCCGTGGAGGTGTTCGCCTACTCGGGTGGGTATCGCAAGGGCCTGAAGAAGGAGTTCGACTACCTCCAGAACAAGTGGGTCCAAGGCCTGCCGCTGGAGTACGACGATCTCGAGGTGGCGCTGGTGAAGTTCGACAACGGCGCGATCGGCAAGGTGTCGGTGAACTACGGGTGCGTTATGCCCTACACCTTCCCTGTGGAGATCTTCGGGAACAAGGGGACGGTCAAGGACAACAAGATCTGGTCCCACAAGTACCCGGGCCAGACCGGCTGGGTGGAGATCCCGACGATCCTGGCAGACAGCGCGGACGTCTCGCACCACCCCTTCCAGGGCCAGATGGACCACTTCGTGGAGTGCATCCAGAAGAACAAGGAATCCCACTGCAACTTCGAGGATGCCATCACCTCTCACGAGATCGCCTTTGCGGCCCTCCAGTGCTACAAGACGAAGAAGCCTGTGAAACTGCCTCTGATCCGAAGGTGAGTCGGACTGGAGGACGTCTGGGACGGGGTCCGTGCCGGTCCGGGTGGACCCCGTAGCCGTTCTTCGCGGGGCCTCGGATCCGTTCGGGGCTCTTTCATTTGACCACGGGGGTACCAATGGCCAGACGCAAGCGCAATCTGTTGTTCTTCGGGGTCGACAGCATCCGGGCCGATCGGATGAGCTGCTACGGCTACGAGCGGCTTACGACGCCCTACATCGATCGGATGGCGTCAGAGGGGGTGCTGTTCGAGCGGAACTACAGTCCCCACATCCCCACGACATCGGGCTATTCAGCGATGTTCACGGGGATGGACTGTTTCTCCATGCAGGTGGTGGCGCTGAGGCACCGGGGTGGCCTCACCGAGCGGGTCTCCACGCTCGCGGAGATCCTGAGGGGGGAGGGCTACAACACGACGTGCGTGGGATTCACCGGCAACCCGGCTTCCCGAGGGTTCGACGAATACCTGAACTACGCCGGTTGGGGCAAGGGTGGAGAAGACAAGCTGCGGAAGGCAGAATCGCTCAACGAGGTGACCCTTCCCGAGCTTGAGCGGTTGGCGAAGGCGGACAAGCCCTTCTGCCTGTTCCTCAGACACATGGATCCCCATTCGCCCTACCTGCCCCCGTCTCCGTACGACACGCTGTTCCACAGTGGGGACCCGTGCGATCCCGCCAAGACGTCGATGGCACCGGTGATGGACTTCAAGCCCTTCTGCGACTACTTCGCCAGCTGGATGCCCCCTGGGATCACGGACGCCGAATGGGTCTGCGCACAGTACGACAGCGCCATCGCCTACATGGACGCGTGCATCCAGCGCATCCTGACCCGGCTGGACGAGTTGGGGCTCGTAGAGGACACGCTGGTTGTGCTCAACGGAGACCACGGCGAGACGCTGATGGAGCACGAGTGCTACTTCGACCATCACGGCCTGTACGACTGCACCCTTCACGTGCCGTTGATCCTCCGTCTGCCGGGCAGGCTGTCCGAGGGCCTTCGTGTGCCGGGCTACACCTCGCACCAGGACCTGTTGCCGACGGTCCTGGACCTGCTCGGGCTCAAGACGAAGATCCGATTCGACGGCACGAGCCTGATGGACCTGGTCCGCGGTCGGCGCGCCACCCACACGCCCGAGTTCTATCTCACGGAGGCCACGTGGATGCGCAAGCACGGCTGGCGGACCCCGGAATGGAAGCTGATCGAGGCGCTCGAGCCGGACTTCCACTTCAAGCCCGAGGTGGAGCTCTACAACCTGATCGAGGATCCGGAGGAGAGCGTGAACCTCGCCAGGAAGGAACCCGGTGTCGTGGCGATGCTGAAGGACCGGATGGAGGCGTGGATCGCCCGAAGGGAGAAGGAGACGGGGCTGCCGAATCCGATGTACACGAATCTGCAGTGGCACGGCAAGGAACGCGAAGGTCCATTCCCGACCTCGGAGGCCGCGTACAACGAACTCCACATCGGTTCGGTGGGGACGGCGCAGAGGCTGCAAGCGAGGGATGCGAAGAAGCCGAATCGGTCGAAGAAGGCCAAGAAGACCCGAAAGACAAGGAAATGACACGGACCGTGACCGGGGGAGGGCACCCAGGTGGGTGAAGCACTGCCGTTGATCGAGGTCGGCGGCTGCGCGAGGGAGCGCGGCCGCGCGCACGGGGAGGCGCTCCGCGATACCATCGTGGAGCTGTTGCCCGCGTTCTTCGACCACGTGGAGCGTACGAGCCGCTCTCACGGGGTCGAGCCGATGCCCAAGGATCGCACGCTCGCGATCGCGTCGACCTATGTGGAGCCGACGGAACGCTACGCCCCGGATCTCGTGGAAGAGGCCAGGGGAGTTGCCGAGGGCGCAGGCGTGCCCTTCGAGGAGATCCTGGCGCTGAACGCCTTTCTCGACCTGTTCGACCATCTGTCGCCGGCCTTCGTCGGCGCGGGATGCACGTCGTTGATGGTGCCGGGCGGCCTGGATGGCGAGGGGGCGCTCATCGCCCAGAACTACGATCTCCCGGCGATCTTCGCCCCGGCGGCGGCACTCATCCGGGTCAAGGGAGATGATAGTCCCGACACGATCGTCTACACGTCGGCTGGTATGCTGGGGTGTGCGGGGCTCAACGCGGCCGGGATCGGGGTTGTGATCAACAACCTGGTACCCTCCGATGCCGGTCCCGGCGTACCCTATACCTTCGTGGTTCGGCGGATCCTGTCGACCGAGCAGATCGGCGACGCCATCGGTTCAGTGGTGACGGCCCGGCGCGCGTCGGGCACCAACTACGTCCTGTGCGACCGGCACGGTGAGATCTACAGTCTGGAAACGTCGGCCGGCGACTACGAGGTGTTCTGCCCGTTTGACGGGCCGCTGGCCCACACCAACCACTACCTCGCAGACCGGCTGAAACCGCTGGACCGGCGGGCCTGGGCCGAACGGGGGCAAAGCATCGCGCGATGGGGCCGCGCGACCCGGTTGCTGCTGGCGAGCAAGAACCTGACCGAGGATGCGCTGAAGGAGATGCTCTGCGACCACGTGAACGAGCCGATCGGCCTCTGCCGGCACAACCAGGTCCACGAGGGCGAGATGTGCGGTCAGACGATCTGCGGGATCGTGCTTTCGTCCCCGGAGCGCCGCGCCTGGTTCGCGCGAGGGCCAACGTGCGAGAACGAGTGGGTCGAGTACAGCCTGTGCGACGAAACCGACGACGAGGGAGGCCGTCTGGGATTCGAGTAGACCGGAGAATGCACATTGTGGAGGGAGGGATGGGATCGGTGAAGGCCGCATACATGATGACGGACTGGGAAGGGGTTGCGGGAGTGGACGACTGGGATCCCCGGAACAGGGATTACGGGCCCCAGGCGAAGGGGGTGTACGAGCGGTCCGAGGGCCAGCGGCTACTGACCGCGGAGGTCAACGCCGCGGCCGAGGGTCTGTTCGCCGCGGGGCTCGAGGAGGTGCTGATCAACGATGCCCACGGTGGGCGGCGCAACATCCTGCCCGAGGAGCTGATCTCTGGTGTGCATCTCGTCCGTGGGGACAACCGGCCCAGCTGGCTGCTGGGGATCTCAAAGCGATTCGACGTGCTCGTGCAGGTCGGCATGCACGCGATGTGGGGAACGCCCTGCGGGTGCCTGGCGCACTCGATGAGCACGGGGATCACCTATCGTGTGAACGGCCGCGAAGTGGGCGAGATGGAAATCGCGGCCTTCCTGGCCGGGCAGCTCGGGATTCCCTGGGTCTTCACATCGGGCGACCTCCACGCCTGCCGTGAATCGGAGGACTGGGTCCCCGGGATCGTGACCGCGTCCGTCAAAGAGGGCCTGTCAGATCTTTGCGCGATCCACATGGCGCCTGTGGATGCGCGGCAACTGATCAGAGAGCGGATCCAGGAGGCGGTTGCGAAGGCAGAGACGCTCGGACTCCTCGTTCCCGATG
>JASLMQ010000455.1 GCA_030746455.1 Candidatus Latescibacterota bacterium | reverse complement strand
CTGGTCGCTGTCCCGTTTCTCCTCCAGCAGGGCCATGTCAACCGGGTCCGTTTCGAGATCGATCGTCCTCTGGGTGATGGTGAGAGGGCCCTCGACCGGCTGCATCGCATCGGACCCGAGCACCTCGCTGACGACGGTTCCCAGCTCGGCCCCGATGTCACGCACCTCCTCGACCTCGCTGGGGACGAAGCTCTCGGCCTCGGGATCGACCGGTACCGGCTTCTGGTCTCCGCCACAGCCCTGAAGGAAACACGCTGTCACACCGGGATGGGTCTCTTCCACGTGGGCGTAGGCGAATCCGACGTAATCCCCACCAATCAGCAATCCCCCACGGCTCGTCGGATGACAGGCGTAGCTGAAGACGACCGCGCGGAGATCGCCCTCGAGGGACTCGACGGCCAGCACGGGAACATCGTGGTCACTCGGCGCCGACCGTGACGGCTTCCACACGATGCCCCCCTCTCCGTCCGGCGCACGTCGCGACACCGCGAATCCGCATCTGCCCACGCCGGCTCGCAGTCGAGCAGAGGTCCGCGACTCCCACGCCTCCTCTGCGCATCGCACCACGCTCTCCACCAGCCCGTCCAGATACTCGGGGTCCAGCTCCCCGTGCCGCTCCCGGTCCAGATCCCGAATCGACGGTCCGCAGTGCGTGTGCGAGCCACAGAGGGCCACGTGGGGCGGATCGAGCCCGACGGCATCGCGGATGCCGGTGCGCACGGGCTCAGTTAGCTCGTAGAATCCCAGGAGGTCGGCCGCCACTAGCAGCAGCGGCGTCTCCCCGTCGTGGATCGCGATCGCCGTGGCCCTGAGTGGGTGATAGACCCCTGTGGACCGATCCTGCCTGGCACCGAAGCCAGCAAGGTAGATCCCAACGGGTGGGGTGATGTCGGTCGTGCTGAGCCCGACCTGGTACATATCGACTGCGGAGGTCACGCTAATATTCCTCTAGCCTTTGGCAGGTGTCAGCGCCTTGTACAGCACCGGGACCACCAGCAGGGTCAGGAAGGTGGAGGTCAGCAGACCCCCGATGATCGTCCATCCCATCGGCGCCCACATCGTCCCGCCCTGCAGCGTCAGCGGCAGCAGCCCGCCGACCGTGGTGGTCGTCGTCAGCACCACCGGCGTGAATCGCGTGGTGCCGGCCTCCACGAGCGCCGCGGTCAGGCCCCGATTCTCACGCCTCAGTCCGTTGGCGTAGTCTACCAGCAGGATCGAGTTGTTGATCACGATACCCACCAGACTGGTCAGGCCGACGAAGGCGGTGAAGGAGAAGGTGTAGCCCGTGATCAGCAGGGCCAGTATGGAGCCGATGATGGCAAGCGGGATGGCCGAGAACACGATCAGCGGCTGGGCGAAGGAGCGGAACTGCATCACCAGCACGCCATAGATCGACACCAGGGCGATCAGAACGGCCTGGGCCATCCCCCCGAACGACTCCTCGCGGCTCTCTAGCTCGCCCCCGATCATGTACCGGTAGCCGGGCGGCCAGGCATATCGCTCGAGCCGCTCGACCACGTCCCGGGTCACATCATCCACGGTCCGCCCCGAAACGTCCGCCTTCACCGTCACCAGGCGCTGCATGTTGTAGTGGGTGATCTGGCTGTGGCCGGCCTCGAACGCCACATCGGCGATCTGTCGCAGCGGAATCTGCGCCCCCATCACCGAGGACACATAGACCCGATCCAGATCGCTCAAAGACGGATCGTTCCCCACGGGAAGCCTGACCACGATGTCGTAGTCGTCGCCCTCGCTATCCCGGTAGGTCGTGGCAGCAACCCCCGCGATGGCCGTGCGGACGGTCCGGTCCACCTCGTGAAGGGGCACGCCCAGCAGATGGGCCTTGTCGCGATCGATGCGCAGCGCCAGATCGGTCCCGGCGACCTCCAGCGGGTTCACCACATTGATCGTCCCCGGGGTCTCGTCGACCATCTGCTCCACGTCCCAGGCGATCCGTGAGAGCGTATCCAGGTTGTCGCCCAGGATGCGGATGGCCACCGGCGCCTCGACAGGAGGGCCCTGCTCGAACTCCTTGACCTCGATCTTGCCCTCGGGCCAATCCGAGAATTGCTCGCGCAGGCCCCGAACCATCTGCTCGATCTCAGGTCCGGAGTTCACAGCCGCCTGAACGAGGATCTGGCCGTGGTTCGAGCTCTCGCGCCAGCGCTGCATGTTGTAGTAGATCCGCGGATTGCCCATCCCCGAATTCGCCAAGGTGACGTGCACATCCGGCCGCGCCAGCAGCAGGGAGTCGACGTGCCGAACGAACCGATCGGTCGCCTCCAGGCGTGTTCCCCTCGGGAGCGAGATATTGACGAGGATCTGCGGCTTCTCGGCCTTGGGGAAGTAGCTCACACCCACCACGGGGAAGAGACAAAGGGAGCCGAGGAACAGCAGCAAGGCCAGGCCCAGGGCGAGACGATGGTGACCGAGGCTCCAGGTCAGCCGCGACCGGTAGCTGCCCTCGATGAACCGCTCGAGCGAGGAGCGCGCACGGCTCTCGGGGATCCCCTCGGACAGGAACCGACTGCACAGAAACGGCGTGAGCGCCAGGGCCACCAGCAGGGAAGCCGTCAGCGTGTAGATCACGGTGACCGGCATGCTGCGAATGAAATCGCCGCTCACGTCCCGCATCAGCACGATGGGAACGAAGGCCAGAACGGTGGTCAGCGTGGCGCTCACGATGGGCCAAGCCACCTGCGACACGCCCTGGAGCGCCGCCTGCTCGCCCCGGGCCCCCAATCGCTGAAACCGCGAGATGTTTTCCGTGACCACCACGGCGTTGTCCACCAGCAGACCCAGAGCGATCACGAGCCCCGCGATGCTCATCTGCTGGATGCCGTAGCCTGTCAGGTAGACGAACCCGATGCCGACGGTGAAGGAGACCGGGATCGCGATCAGGATGATGGGCGACGCGCGCAGCCCGAAGACCACCAGGATGACGAGGCCGACCAGTACGATTCCCTGGACCAGGTTCGAAGCGAAGGTGGACACCCGTCTTCCCACGCTTCTGGATTGGTCGAACCCGATCTCCAGCCGCATTCCCTCGGGCAGCTCCTCCGCCGCGGCGAAGAGAAGACGCTTCGCCGCCCCCGCCACGCGGAAGATGTTCGTCCCCTCCTTCTGCTGGAGCGAGATGAAGAGGCAGGGATCGCCGCTGGCATAGGCCCGATAGACCGCATCCCCGTACCCGAAGCCCACCTCCGCCACATCGTGCAGGTAGATGGGGCTGCCCCCTCGGACGTCGACCACGGTCCGTCGGATATCTTCAAGGTCTTCGTAGGCGCCCGAGGTCTGCAGGCTGAACCGCCGGTCTCCCACGTTGATCGTGCCGCCGGGGATGTTCGCGTTGTGAGACTGGAGGGCCCCGATAACGCGAGCAAGGGGAAGCCGGTATTGCGCGAGTCGCTCGGGGTCCACGGCAACGGACACGATCTCCTCGCGGTGCCCGTCGATCTGGACTTTCTTGACCCCCGGCACCCGCTCGAGCCGTCGCTTGATCCGTTCGGCGACGTCGTACAGCTCTTCCGAGCCGTGCACCCGGCTCACCAGTGCGGCCTGCAGGATATTGACGGTGGAGGTCGTCCACTTCACCAGGTCGAGGGCCATCAGGTCGTCGGGCAGTTCGCCCCGGGCCTGGTTGACCTTTTCCTGGACCTCGGTGAACTTGTCATCGCTGTCGGTCGACGCGTGGAACTCGACCGCGAGCAGCGCCAGGCCGTCTTCGATGTAGACCGTGAGCCGCTTGATGTCTTCGAGCTCGTTGATACGCGTCTCGAGCGGCTCGATGACCAGCCTCTCCAGATCGACCGGAGACGCCCCCGGATAGACCGCCACCACACTCGTGCCAGGAGGGCTGATGGCCGGGTCCTCGGAATACGGCATGTTGTAGAGGGCCCCGACGCCCAGTACGAGAAGCGCGACGAACATGATAATGGTGAACCGGAAATTCTCAATGGCAAATCTGGGTAGCTGCATCGTCCCCTTCTCCAGATAGGCCCTACAGGCCCGACGTGCCTTCCACGACTGTCACCGCCAGCCCGTCCCTCAGGTACGCCGCCCCCGCCGTAACGACATCCTCGCCCGGGGAGAGGCCCTTGAGCACGACGACCTTTGCGCCCAGGATCGGTCCCAGCCTCAGAGGCCGCTTCTCGGCCGACCCTTCCTCAACCACATAGGCGAACCCACGATCCGCGTCGACATCCATCAGCGCCTCGATCGGGATGACCGGCAGCCGGCGCGCGCTGCTCGACAGAATCTCGGCCCGTCCGATCAGTCCCGTGAGGAGAGGTAATCCCTCTTCCTCCACCGTCAACTCGACCTCGTAGAGGCCGGTCGCCGGGTTCGCGCCGGCCGGGAGCTCGCTGACCGCTCCTGCCAGCAGACACTCCGGGAAGGCATCGAAGACGACCGACGCCGAATCGCCGGGAGAAAGCCGCACGATATCCCGATCCGCTAGGCCGACACGGAGCACAAACTGGCTCTTGGTGCTGGAGAACATCAGCACCGGACGTCCCGGGGCCGCCAGCTCGTGCACCTCCGCCAGTCGCTTCAGTATCCGGCCGTCCCCCGGCGCACGGATCGATGAGAATCGGCGATTGTGCTTCGCGATCTCGAGAACGGCCTCGGCGTTTTGTAGCGCGCTCGTGGCATCCTGGAGCTGCTCGAGGGTTGCCACGCTGTCTGCGTGGAGCTTCTCCACCCGCCGCAGATCCCGTCGTGCCTTCTCCAGTCCGACCTGGGCCTGCCGGGTCCGGGCCTCGATCTCCGTCGGGTCCAGGGCGGCGAGGAGATCCCCTTCCCGCACCGAGTCCCCTTCATCCACGTGGATGTGCCCCACGATGCCACCGACCATGAAACTCAGGGCCATCTGCTCTTTCCGCGAGACGATCCCGCTTGTGTGCACGGGAATCCGCACCGTCTCAGCGGCAACCGTGACCGTCCGCACGGGAACGGGCTTCGCCCCCTCCTCGACACGGTTCTCCTCCGCGCAGGAAAGGATCGCGGCACATGCGATCGGCACCATCAGGATACGGGTGCGCAGTGTTCTACTTCCCAAGGGTCACCTCCTGTCGCCGTTCTCGGTCGAGCCGAAATCGTACGTACCCGATGCGGATTCGAGCTCGGCCAGGTGGGTCAGGTAGTCATAGCGGGCGATCACCTCAGCCGTTCGCGTGGCGGTCAGTGTCGTCCTGGCGTCCAGGTACTCGATCTGGCTCGCCATACCATGGTCGTACTTCCTTGCCACCATCCGGAAGGCCTCCCCAGCGCTCCGGCTTGCCAACCGGGCCGGTTTCAGTCTCTCGTGCGCCGAGTTCGCATTCTGGTAGCTCTGTTCGACCTGAAGCTCGACCCGTCGTCTCGCCTCCTCGAGGGCCGCGTCCAGCTTCTGAATCTCGAGCCGGGCACCCGCCACCCGGGCGCGGTCACTTGTTCCGCTGAACAGATTCCATTTCAGCACGCCCGAGACCATCCAGTAGTCGTCATCCTTGCTGAGTCGGTAGGACTCTCCCTGCAGACCGTAGTCGGCGACCAGCGCCAGGCTTGGTAGGGTGCCACTCCGGGCGATCCCCTTCGCGTGCCGCGCCATCCCGATCGCTGCCTCCAGCTGCTGCAGCTCCTCCCGGCCGGTCAGGGCGGCCTGCTTCAGCTCCTGCAGCGGCTTTGTGGGTGGCTGGAGATCCGATGGAGCCGATGAACGAACGATATCGCTATCCAGGGGTCGATTCAGCAGGAAGTTCAGGTAGCTGCCTGCGAGCTCTGCCCGGTTCCGCGCGGAGCGTCCCTCTTCCGTAACGCGGTGGAGCTCCGTGTCGGCCCGGTACACCGCATCCCGGGTGACCTTGTCTGCCTCCAACAGCTTCTGCGTGACCCTCCTGCTCTCCGAAAGAAGCTCGAGGGCGCTCGCGTAGATCTCCGACGCCTCGAGGGCCTTCAGGTAGCCGTAGTACGCGGACTTGATGTCACGCACAAGCTCCCGCCGGAGAGCCCGGAACTCCGACTCACGCATCCCGGCTTTCTGTGCCTTCAGGCGATGGTTGTGATGGACCCGAAGATTGAAAATCGGCTGGGTCATCCGGATTCGGGTGTCGTGTTCCTTCTCGCGGAGGAACACGATCTGCTCGTTCTCCAGGTTCGTGGGAAAGGGCCCGCTGGACAGGAACTGATTGAGCGTCGAGTAGACCGGATTGAGCAGATCGCCGACCGGTACCTCCGCCGTGCGACCGCCGCCCGCCCGGGAGTATCGGGACTGGAGCTCCACG
>JASLMQ010000454.1 GCA_030746455.1 Candidatus Latescibacterota bacterium | reverse complement strand
GCCACCAGCCGGGGCTCGACTCCGGCCCGCCAGAGCCAGGCGGCGATAAAGAGCGTCCCGAGGATCAGGCCCAGCACGGCGGTTCGGTAGGAGAGGATCTCGCTGGAGTCGTCCACTTCTGGATTCCCGCTCAGGGCCTTGGTGAAGACGGCCTTGAGGTGGCGTCGGGCGGTCCAGAGACCCCAGGCGACGAAGGCGAAAAGGGCCCCCAGGCTCTGCCAGCGCACGAGCGGGTCGCCCCAGCTCCCCCCGGAGGCGTGCATCTTCCCCAACTGGAAGCCTGTCTTCCTGATGACGGCGATCTCGGTCATCAGCACGAAGTGAAAGAACCAGATCGAGAAGAGGATCTCGAGGTTGACGAAGTAGGCGAATCCGATTGTGTAGGTGTTGATGTGCGTCAGGAGCGGAGGAAACAGCCTGGCGAAGTAGAAGAGGCCCGCGCTCGGGCTCATGTTGATCCGGGGCCAGGTGGGGTGGAAGTAGGTGTTGGTGTTCCAGGCGATGATGCCGAAGGCCAGGGCGAAGCCGATCCAGAAGAGACGTCCGGAAAACAGCGCCGGCCACCGAGGCGCCCCGTCTCCCGAATCTTCGATCAGCTCCAGGATGGGCGCAAGTAGGGGGTAGTCCAGGCGCTCGTGCTCCACCCATTGCTTGCGCAGGATCACGACGATCGAGACACAGACGGTGAAACCGGCAAGGATCAGGGTGACCCACCAGAAGACCGGCGTGAGCCACGCATTCCACGGGACCTCGGCGCCCGGTGGGAGACCCTCGTACAGGAACGTGGTCTGCAGGCCTTCATTGGTGGGGTAGAGGTGGGAGGGAAGGTGGGGCTGGATGTGTTCGATCCAGCCGTTCTCGGGGGTCCCTCGGTAGTAGGGTACGGCCAGGAGCCCCAGCCAGATACCTGTCAGCCCCCGAGCCGGGATCATCGCGGCCACAAGGCCCACCGCCAGGACCGTGAGCAGCTCCGATGGGGCCAGACCGGGCCCACGCCCGGAGGCGCGCCACAACAGATTGGCCGTCACGACCAGCAGAAAGACGACGAAGAGGGAAACGGGCAGGTGCGTGATATTGATGGCGGAGGTGTCGGCGGCGGTTCGGGAGTAGGTGATCCAGCCGCTGATGACCGCGGCGGCCAATATCCCGACTGCCGCCGAGCGGGGGGTGATCCCGTGCGCCATGGGGTGCGGGTCGGGCGAGGCTGAAGGCCTGGGAGAGGTGTGGAGCGCCATCGATCAAGTTCCGGGACGGGCGATGCGAAGTGGGACGGCACAGGCGAGGCGCTAAGATACGCGCCTGGGAGGGGGGCGTCAAGGATGGGTGCGGCGGGTGGGCCGGAAGCACGGACAGTCGGCCGGAACCCCAGGCCAGGTGCCGACGTCTATACCGTGCAGGTGAGGGCTGGTCTGGTTGCGAACCACCTGAGCTGGCCCGTGGCCTGGGCCCAGCGATTGGAACGAATCAAAGGAAACCGACCTAACCTGTTGACCACACATCGCATAGAGTGTATCATTCGTCCTTAGGTGGGTCGGCGCAACACGCGTCGGCACGCGTCTTGCACTGCGGTTGCGGAGAGCCCACAGATTGCTGCTTCGTCATCCGCTATTACCGAATGCCTTCGGATTCGGGGTGTTAGGAGGTCCACAAATGAGACATGCAACCCTAATCGGCATGGCGTTCAGTTTCCTCGTGGCCGCTGGCTGCGGGGGAAGTGATGCGCCGAACGGTCCGGTCGATCCTGGGAACCCGAGTAACCCGGGCAACGGGTCTCCGTCGACTCCGGGTAGCTCGGTGGCCCGGGCTCCCGCCGCAGGTGGGAACTACCTGAACGTGAGCGCGTTCCCACTCGATCAGGTCGTCCCGGGCGGTCCCTCCGCGGACGCGATTCCGGCCCTGACCGATCCCACCTTCGTAGCCATCAACTCGGCCGAGGCGGGGTATCTCCGGGACGAGCACATCGTGATGGGGGTCGTCCTCAACGGCGAGGCGAAGGCCTATCCTCAGAACATCGGCTGGTGGCACGAGATCGTGAACGACGTGGTTGGCGGCTCGCCCGTCATCGTCAGCTTCTGCCCGCTGACCGGTACGGGCATGGTCTTCGATGCCACTGGGGATGACGGGGTCCGCGTCACGACAGGCGTTTCGGGGCTGCTCTTCAACAGCAATCTGGTGATGTACGATCGCCGCGACAATCAGACCCTCTTTCCCCAGATGATCCACACCGGTGTGGTCGGCCCCAACACCAACGAGGTGCTGGAGCTGCTGCCCGTTGTTGAAACCACCTGGGGGAACTGGAAGCGGATGTATCCGGGCACCCAGGTGATCGGCAGTGACACGGGCGTCTACTCCGTAGCGCAATATCTGGAGTACCCTTACGTCCAGTCGGGTGCGGACTATCGGACGACCGATCAGTACCTCATCTTCCCCTTTTCCACCTCCGAGGCAAGCTCCTACTTCGGGGCCAAGAGCATGACGCTGGGCCTCCGTTTCGGAGAGATGGCAAAGGCCTACCCCTTCGCCTCGCTGGGCGTCGAGTCGGTGATCAACGATACGGTTTCGGGGAATGCCGTCGCGGTGGTCTACCATAAGCAGGGGGAGATGGCGATTCCCTTCAGCCGGACCATCACGGTCGACAACCAGCAGGTGACGCTTACGATGGAGAAGGTGTCTTCCACGGATCCCAAGTTTGCCTTCCTGATGAAGGACAAGGAGAGTGAGACCGTCTGGGATCTGACCGGGGCGGCGGTTAGCGGGACGCACACGGGCAAGCGCCTGACCCAGATCCCCGCTCACAACGCCTTCTGGATCGCGTGGACGACCTTCTGGAAGAACACGGGAATCTACTAGACCGACGGGGCCCCGGATGCGCGGTCTGATGCGGCATCGGGGCCCTTCCTATGCCCTTCCGGGAGAGCCGGCTCGGAAGGCGAGAATCCGAGCCGGGAGAGAGAGCGATTCCGATGACTCGTACCATTTGGGTGGGCATTCTGCTGGCCGGGGCAACCGCCATGGCGGCCTGTGGGAGCAAGGGGGGCACCGCTGCGGGTCCCCTGGTCGTTACGCCCGGTGCGTCGGATGGCGGTGGAAGCGATTCGGCGGGCGGCTCGGGAACGCAGGGCGGCGGTGCCACCGGTGGGAATCCCACAAGTGGGACCACATCCTTCGTGCCGGATCGCAGTGCCGCGGCGAGAGACCCCGGGCCGGGGGGCAACTACCTCGACGTGAACGGGTTCCCCACCCACCAGATCGTGAGCGGGGGCGTAAGCCGTGACGGCATCCCGGCGCTGACCGATCCGCCGTTCGTTGAGGCGGAAAGCCCGGAAGCGAGCTACCTCTCCGACACCGACATCGTGATGGGGGTGGTGATTGCCGGTGAGGCAAGGGCCTACCCCCACAACATCGGGTGGTATCACGAGATCGTGAACGACAACGTCGGCGGCGTACCCGTCATCGTCACCTTCTGCCCGCTGACCGGCACGGGCATGGTGTTCAGTGGCGAGGGCAATAGCGGAGAACGGATAACCGCCGGTGTGTCCGGGTTGCTGTTCAACAACAATCTGATCATGTACGATCGTCGCGACAATGAGACCTTATACCCCCAGATGATCCATCGCGCGGTGGAGGGACCCAGGAAGGGCCAGGAGCTCGAGCTTCTGCCGGTGGTCGAAACTACCTGGGGATTCTGGAAGGAGCTGCAGCCCCACACGCTGGTGGTTTCCGGTCAGACCGGGATCTACTCATCGGGCCGATACCAGGTCTATCCGTACAATCTGTCGGGCGAGGGAGATTATCGCTTCGGGCACGACTTCATCATGTTCGATCTGATCCCCCGGCTGGCCGACAACGAGACCGGGAATTTGTTCAAGGCCAAGGAGATGGCGCTGGGCGTCCGGTTCGGTGAGATCGCGAAGGCCTACCTCTTCCCCCTCCTGGCCGGCGGGGGGGGGTGATCAACGACCAGGTCGCCGATACAGATATGATGGTGGTGTACTACTCGGACGAACGGCTGGCCGTTCCCTACCTCCGGACGATCCGTGATGGGGCCACGGAGCGGTCGCTGACGTTCGACAGGGTGGCGACACTCACACCGCCGAATCCCTTCGTGCTCAAGGATCGGGAGACGGGATCGATCTGGAATCTGCAGGGGGAGGCACTCCAGGGACCTCTGGCCGGAAAGCAGCTGAAGCAGCTTCCCGCCCACAACGGCTTCTGGTTCGCCTGGGCGACCTTCTGGCAGAATACGGGTGTGTATTGATTGGGACTATAGGCCCGCCACGCAAAAGGCCCCCGGGGATGGCTTTTCCCGGGGGCTCCTGTGTTTGGCGGGACAATGCAGACGTCGGCTTTCGGCCGACAGCCGAGATCCTCACCCAACTCGACACGACCTGCTATCCGCCCACACCGAGTGCCCGCCGAAGCCGGCCCACGGCTGAGGCGGGTGTATCGAGGTGCAGGTGTCAGGGGGCCCAACGTCATCGAAGGGGTTCACGGGTTCCGTCTCCGATACCCCTCCCAATCCCTCTTCTTTGCCAGAACGGAAATCAGGTCGAAGTTACCTGAGATGAGGGCCCTCTTCTTCGCGCGACTCCAGCCCTTGATCATTGCCTCGGTGACCTTTGCCTCATCCCGGGTACCGAACTCCTGGTGCCAGACGAGTTCCACGGGCCTCCGGCCTGCTGTGTAAGCGCATCCCACACCTGCCTGGTGTTGACCATAGCGCTTAACCAGATCGTCCGTATGGCCTGTGTAGTAGCTGGCGTCGGCGCACTCAAGCATGTACGTGAAGAACGGTTTGGCCATTCGTCCTCCTGATCCTCCTCCCTCGATACAATCCTGGGCTCGAAACTGCCCTCGCCCAGGATCACTCGGGAAGACGGAACTATTGCCCTCCTAGATTGAGCGATGGTCTCATGCGTTGACCCTTCCCAGGAGCCAGCATCAGCGGCTTCTTCGCGGGGACCCACCGTCCAATCGCCACGCCTCACAATCTGACCACACCGCCGTATCCCGAATAGCCTCCAAGGGGCGTGTTGAGGGAAGTGCTGCTGTCGGAGGACGCGAAGGCGTCGACAGGCATCAGAGATCAGTAACCGTGGACGTAGTGGCCCTGACCCAGGCCGGGGAACCAGATCAGGTCCACGAGGAAGGAGATCCCCAGGGCGAGAACGTAGCCGACGATGAGACCATAGAAGATGGGCCGGGACCGGCGATACAGGAGGATGCCGCCGAACTTGAGGACGAGGAGCTTGACGAGATAGGTGATGAAGATCGTGAGCGTGTAGAGCCCCAGGAACCAGTTGAACTGGAACAGCACGCCGATGGGGTGAAGCGGCCACCAGGGGAACCGCGCGCGCAGGATGCTAAGGAGCGCGGCGAGAACGACACCCGACCCCCACACGGCGATCTTCTCGGGATCCGGCAGCGTTCGCTCGGCTCCCGTCATCTCGGAGGCGGCCCTGTTGTAGGGCCATTGGGCTCCCCCAACCAGCGACCAGGTCCGGAAGCTCGTGCCGCCCTCCTCATAGCAGATGGCCAGGGTGTAGACGAACGAGACGGCAATGCCTACAACGAAGGCGAGCAGGGTCGCAGCAAGAAGACGCCGGCCGGTTGCAGCACCCCGGGCGACCCGGACGGCGTGGGGCAACGCAGGGGCAGTGCGCCATCCGCCGATGGTGTTGGAGCTCACGACGCGGTAGGCCACGAGCGTCTGGTTGGACATGGCGGCGGACCCCACAAAGACCTCCGGCATGTTCGTGCCCCATCCTGGGAACATGTAGGCGAATCCGCTCGCGGCCAGGTATTTCATGATGGCGAACAGGCCGGTCCACATGAGAAGGATCCACGCCGTGGCCACCCAGAGGTCGAAGCCTGCCTTGTGGAACCAGAAGATGGCATACGCGGTGCTGCATCCCAGCACGACGAGAGCCGCCTTGTAGGACATCAGCGAAGACCGCGCGCCGTCGGTCGGCGCGCTCCCTCCAAGCGCCTGACGAAGGACATCACGAAGGTGCCGGCGGGCGATCCAGACCGACCAGCCTACCAGGAAGATGAGAGCGCCGTGGCCCTGGAGGTTACCGATCTCGCGGGCGTTGGCGGACTGACCGGCGAGTCCCACCGTGAACCCGGTGCTCCACATGGCGTACTCCACGACCCATCCCAGGAGCTTGAAGGCCCAGAGGCTGAAGAGGATGTCGAGATCACAGAGATAGGCGAACCCGATGATGGTGGGCAGAATCCGGTAGGACATCGGATAGAGGTG
>JASLMQ010000453.1 GCA_030746455.1 Candidatus Latescibacterota bacterium | reverse complement strand
GTCCATTGCACCACAATAGGTCTCACACAGCTCCCTGTAGTATGGGAACATCTCGGCGTCATTGATCTCATTCGCCGAGCACCACTTCTCGGTACACGACCAGGTGATCATCTTGTGGAAGAACAACTGCAGCATGGGCGGCACGTTCGTGGCGAAGCCCATGATGTTCATCCAATCCACCTCGGGCACCGCGTCGACCAGGCGGATCGCGTCGGCCAGGGTCTGTGTGGTGTGATCCACCACCGTCTCGGTATGGGGATCGAAGTAGAACCCGGGAGAACCGCCTGCGTGGCACACCAGCGTGGGCGGCAGAGCGTCCTTTCGGCCGGACTCGCGCGTCCGCTCGACCATGCCGTCGATCAGCTCAGAGGGGAAGGTGACCCGTCCTTCCGATCGGTCTACCGCGTAGCCGGCCTGCGCCATGTCGTCGAGCATGCGATCGTGCTCGACCCCGATTCCCACCTCTTCCAGGAATCGAACGCTCGCCTCGTGGATCGACTGGATCTCCTCGTCATCCAGGACCCGCGTGCATCCCGATATCCTCATCCGTCCTGCCCCATTTCGCTCGACGTCCTGCCGACACTTCCTGTCCTCAGAACTGATCTATATACGAAAGCTGGGGCACCATGGCAAGCGCGTCGGCGCCCCAGCTTTGCGAAAGCATGTGGTTCGTCTATGTGCCGAGCCCTGCTCTCAAGGCTCCCGACTCCTACCCATACATCGCCGGTGTCCGCAACGAGGGCCTGGAGGGCAATCACCTATTCTCAATCCAATGCTTCTTGCCTTCCGCACTTCCCTCGCCCGTCAGGTGCTCCCCTCCCAGGCCAGGATCTCAGCGACCTTCCTCACCGCCCTCGCCGCGGCTCTTGCCTCCCCCACCGTGTTGTGCTGGCTCATCGAAATGAGCACCACTCGCTCCCGCGCCGTATTCGCGTTTGGCACGGTGTCCAGCCCGTAGGCCCCCTTCTTCAGGCGTCCGGGCCGGTAGCTCCTGAATGCATCGGGGTCCTTGTCCAGCTTGCGCAGAAGCGCCCACTCCAGCACGTTGGGCTCCCTGCACGGCGACGCGGATATGCCCTCCGCGCGAAGCCGCTCGCAGAATCCTCCCGCCCTCATGCCGAGTACGTCACGATCCACCACGAACATCGTCCACCAGCAGCTCGGATTCGCCTTGGCCGGTTGGGGATGAGGCTGCACGCCGGGAACGCCCGCAATCCCTTCGCTGAACGCAGTCCCGAAGGCCTGCCGCCTCGCGATCCACCCCGGTGCGCGCTTCAGCTGAGTGAGCGCGAGTGCTGCGTTCACGTCGCTCATACGCACGTTGAGTGCCGGAAACGCCGGGGTCGCCGGCGCCCCGGGGAAGCGCGGGTAGCACTTGTCGGAGAACAGATCCCCCAGCTCGGCGAGCTTGCGGGTGTTCGTCAGCACGAATCCGCCCTCCCCCGACTTCATGTGCTTGCTCTCGTTCGTGCTCCAGGCCCCCAGATGGCCGAACGTACCCAGGTACCTGCCACCGATCGAAGCCAGGTGGGACTGCGCGCAATCCTCGACCACCGTGACCTTGTGTTTCCGCGCGAGCCGCATCACGGCCGGCATGTCCACCGCGTATCCGCCATTGTGGACCGGCATGATCACCCGAGTGTGGCGCGTGATGCACCGCTCGATCGACGCGACGTCCATCAGCATGCCGTCCGCCTGCACATCGGCGAAGACCGGGATCGCGTTCAGCTGGATGATCCCGATGAGGCTTCCGTAGTCGGTCAGGGGGCTCACGATCACCTCGTCTCCCGCGCCCACCCCTGCGGCCGCCAGGGCCACATGCAGAGCCGCAGATCCCGAGCTCGTCGTGACCGCGTACTTCATCCCATACAGGTCCTGGAGCGCCTCGCGATAGGCCATCACCCACTTCCCTCTGGCCAATGGCAGCGCAGGCCCCGCGAGCACCTTGCCAATCACATCGATCTCGTCCGCGAAGTGGAACGTGCCGGTGCGCCAGGGCCGTGTGTGCACGGGCTTCCCACCGTGGAACGCCAGATCGGTCTTCTTCCATCGTCTTGCCATGTCCGGCTCCTCTCAGCGCAAGCTACGGACCATTGCTCTACACCTCGTCAACCCGCGTGGTCAGGCCCGGGGCCAGCTGGAAGCCAACCCCATTCAGTGTTCCCGTGATCCCCGGGTGGTTCATCAGGTCGGCGGACACATCCCAGCCTCCATCCGGTGTCCGCGCGACACAGACGGTCCCCGGCCGATCGAGCTGGAGATCCAGACCCGCCTCGGCCAGATGCAGGCGGAGGCCGTCGATCAGCGAGGCGGAGATCAGGCCCTCGTCGCCGGACCGGACCCAACCCAGCCGCCCCTTGAAGGACGCGATGTAGGAATCGACACCTGAAATCAGAAAGGTGTCTACAAGGGTGTCGTCGCCCCGCGCGATTCGGGCGGTCAGCACGGATCCGGACTTCTCGGTATCGACCGATGTCTCCAGTCCTTCACACTCGGGACACAGCAGTGTCTCGAACCCCACCGGGGTTCGCGCCTGTTTGGTGTAGATGGCTGCTGGAGCGGGCCAGGCATCCACCGACACCGCGAGCCAGCCCTCGATTCGTGGCTCTTTCTGGCCTTTTACGATCTCCAGATCGGCGTCGCCGTCGAACGGCTGCACGTGCAGCCCCACGCCCGTGGACGGGTTGCGGGCGTGGACCCAGTCCCCCGTCTGCTCTGTCACCAGGTCCTTGTCGAGCTGGGTCTTCATCCGGAACGTGTGCACCTGATCGTCCCCTTCCTCCTCCAGCCGGTCGATCACCAGCCAGTAGTCGGGCTTGACGAAGAGGATCGACCGCCGGTGCACGACCCCGATTCCCTGGGGCGCGAAATCGAACTCCCCCTCTAGATAGTCGAACGTCTCGTTGGTGTACCACAGGTTGTCCAGCTGCCTCAAGGCGTGCTTCCCTCGCCTGCCCTCCTTCTGCCCGACCCCGTCGATCGAGATCGTGTTGTGCGACATCCCGTCGCCGCACATGTACTTGTCCGTGTAGTCGTGAAACTCGCTGCCCTCGTGGGCGTAGCCCGGGCCGATCACCAGCTCGGTGCCGTAGGCGTCTATCACGAAATGGCCCTGGTTGGCGCAGTGCCGGTAGTGCATGGGTCCCATCTTGGCGCAGAGGTAGAGCGCGTCCCGGTCCCATCCGCTCCGCATCACGTACACGCCGCCGTAGCACGGTATCCGGGAGTTTCCCGGATACGATGCGTACCTCGGCTCTCTACCCTCCCCTCCCCCCGTCCCGATGTAGAGCAGGTCGTCTCTGCCCGTCTGCTCGTGCGCTTCGCGCGCCAGCTGCTCCACGTCGGACCCTTAATGGTCGTGGTAGACCATGCTGATCGACGAGGAGTACCCCAGCGGCGTGGTGATGGCAAGCAGCCATTCGTACATCGTCTCGAGTGTCCGTCGCAGCTCGTCCGGAACGGCCTGCCCGCCCAGCTCCAGCATCCGCAGGGGCTCCTTGATTCCACGGGCCATCCCAGCGCCGTACCCGCCTGTGTGGGATTCTAGTGGTCGATCCGTCTGGATAGACCATGCCTCCCTCCCAGAAGGGGCTGTAGAGCCTTTGCAGCATCCAGACGCCGTATGCAATCCAGCGCTCCGCGCATCTGAGCTCCGGGAAACAGATCCCCCACTCGATCAGCTTCTCCGCAATGAAGGTGACGTGGTTCGTTCGAGCGTCCGCCATCAATGGCGCCTGGGTGTAGGCATGACGGATCTGCTCGATCGCCGACTTCACGAACCGGATCAGGAACGCGTCAGTTACAGAGGCCGAGTCCATACACAGCGCCAGGCCACGGATCCAGAACCCGAGGCGATTGGCGCTCGTGGTGACGTCCCACGCCTGGGCCTGTCCCGGCCGGTCGGGCCAGCCATCGCCATCCGCATCCGCTGCCGGCAGGAAATACTCGTTGTCCCTCACGCCATCTGCATCATCGATGGGGCACTTGGCGATGACGTCCTCGATGTACGCGCACAGCCGCCGTACGTAACGTTCGTCCCTGGTGGCCGCATAGGCGTTGTACAGGGACGGCCCCACGTATTGCAGGTAGTGGGTGAAGTAGAAGTGGGGTTCAGGCTCGAGGTCCGTCGGTACGGCATAGAAGTCGATTTCGCGATCGCCGTAATCATAGGTCCAGCCGCTCAGGCAGAACCGATTCTCGCACAGCGCATCGGCATCGGACGTGTCGTGGTCCGCTCCCGGGGTCTCGACATCCAGCACCTGACGGAGCCAGTCCTGCCGGCTTCTCAGGTGATCCGCCAGCTCGCTGTGGGCGAGTGCGGTCTCTCCTTGCTCAACGGCCTTCCTGACAGCCGACAGCTCGGATCGGTCCAGATCGATCGCGCGGAAGAGCTCCCCATCGCTCTCGACCTTGAGGATCGACCGGTTCACGGGCCAGCCATCCAGGGCATCTGGCCCCAGTCCCTTTTCCTTCAGAATCGCGGTCAGCGGGTCAGCTGCCCGTTCTCGCCATCCCATAATCCGGCCCGTCCGGGCGCCGACCTGAACTTCTGAGGCTGATCGGAATACCTTCTCGTCCCAAGGGACCTCGTCGAGCGCCGTAATCGCGAACAGGGCGATGCTCGTCGCCGTGTCCTCCACCGACGCGATCTCGATGTCCTCGATCGCCCGATCGGGGCAAGGGTTCTCCCAGCAGCAGGCCGACAGGAGGGCTCGGCCGTCCGCCGAGAGCGCCACCTGCTCGAACGGCAACGACCCCCGGGCCGGGTCCCCGTGGTCCCGGATGTTTCCACCAACGGTCACGGGAAGCCTCACCGCTTCTCCGTCCTCGAAGCGAATCCGGTACTCGCCCGCGATCGCTTCTCCGTTGTCCCACCTGAAGGCGTTGTGCTGGAACAGGGCCGTGTGCAGAAACCCAAGGCACGGTGCTTCGCACCCGATCTCCACCATCAGACGTTCTGGTAGGTCCGGATGGAAGTGCGACCGTCCGTCCTCCACGTAACCGTGCATCAGCACGATGCCGTCCCGGATAGCAAACAGTATCCCCGCCAGCACAGATTCGCCAGCGGGGATATCCCTGAACCATTCCAGATTGCGATATGACGTGATGTTGCAGGCAGAGCTCAGGTCGACATTCAAGGCGATGGCCTCCTGATCACTTTGACGCTACGGCAGCAGTCCTTCCTCCCAATTCTCCACACCCTCGGGCTCCTCGCCCTGGAGCAGCGCCGCGAACGCCAGAAGCGCCTTCCTCGCGTCCCCCAGCGGGAAGTAGAACGCGTCCCAGTTCTCGCTGTCCTCCCCGTCGTGGTTTGGGATCACGCATCCGAAGTACCACGCGTCCGTCAGCTCACGGTAGGCGCTTCCCGCGCGCGTCTCGATGTTCTCGAGGTCCTTTGCCGACAGCTCGCCCTTCTGCTTGCGCGTTCGCCGCAGCAGCTTGCGCCGCATCACATCGGTCACGAGGTCCGGAAGCGATGCGTTCTGCTCGGATGCCTTCAGGTAGAGGATCTCCTCCCTGGATATCGGCGACATGAACGCACTGACCCGGTTCACGTCGGCGAGTCTCGGATGGGTCAGCTGCGTCTTGCCCACGAAGGGGTTCCCCTCGAAGAAGATGTCGCTCGTCTTCAGAGCGTCGGTGAGGCCCTCCACGTCCAGCGCCTGCATGTCCCCCCGCACGTCCATCACCACGTAGCGCTCGTCGGCCCCAAGGGCCTCGACCTGGTCCCGCGTTCGAAAGTGGTAGTCCACCCCGTCCATCTCGCCCGGTCGGGGATCTCGGCTGTTGTAGAGCACCAGCATCTCCAGCCTGTCGCGGAGCTCGGGATAGAAGCGTCCCAGGGCCTTTTCCAGCGGGCTCTTTCCCGCGCACGATGGGCCGGACAGGATCACAAGCCGACCCGCAGTACCTTCACCCATGTTGGACCTCCTTGGAACCGAGTTGGCGCCGCAACCCCTCCCGATCTCACGGCTTCCCTACGGCAGTGTCACGCTTAGCTGTTCCACGACGACCTGTCGCGGGCCCTCCTCCACCTGCCCCATCTTGAAAGCCGTCACACCGAGGCTTTCGGCCACACGCATCAGCCCCGCCTCCTGATCCGCCGGTGCGTAGACCACGAAACCCACGCCGCAGTTGTAGGTGGTCACCATCTCCTTGTCATCGATCTTGGCGTGTTCCTGGATGAAGGTGAAGACCTCCGGCATCTCGGGCAGATGCGTGATCCGGTAGGTCAGGTCGGCCTTGGACCTCGCCATCTTCCAAAAACCGTGCCCCGTGATCGGCTGCAGGTAGCGCACGTCGATGCCCTCACCCAGCAGCCCGTTCACGATCGGAGAGTAGCTCGGCGTGGGCGCCAGCACCGCCTCGCCGAAGGTCTGGCCCGATGGCATCTCGGTGAAGTAGCCCCGGGGCAGGCTTTCGCCGATCTTGCGGATCGCCGTGAATCCATTGGCGTGCGGGCTGTGTGTCGCCAGCCCGAAGAGCACCAGCCCTGCCTCCACCCTCCCCGCGTGGCAGAGCCGCTCCTTCGGCGCGATGAGTCCCACCGACCCCCCCGCAAGATCCGCCTGACCGGGCTGGACGACCCCCATCACCGTTCCGGTCTCGCCCCCTGCGATCACCGCCCGAGCGTCGTTCGCGGCCTGGAGGTAGCCCTGCAGCAACGCATCCACGACCATGGAGTCCTTGATCATCTCGTTGTCGCCCAAGGAGATGATCGGAGAGTAGGAGAACGGCTGCGCCCCCACGCCCACGAGGTCGTTGAGCGACATGTTGGCCGTGTCCTGCCCGATCCCCAGGAAGTACCGTCCCCGGTTGGCCGGATCCTCCCTGGCCATAGCCACCGCCACATCCACCTTCGTTCCCAGGATCTCCACGTTCTTCGCGATGTAGAAGGGCGCCCCGTCGATCTCGTAGACCTGGGCGGTTTCCCCGACGGACTCCACCATCAGCCGCACGCCTGTGGGACCGGAGTTTTCCACCGTCGGCGCGAATGTGCGTATGGCCGCATCGGTGAACGGATCCAGGGCCTCCTGGTACTGGACCATCTGGTCGTAGTGTATCGACTCGCCGCTCATGGCTTCCGGCCTCCCTCTTTCACGTTCCCTCTGGTCTCGAGATCTCTGTGTACCATCTCTCCATCAGTACCTGCCGTACTCCCATGCCTCCTCGTACATCGCCACGATGTTCTCCACCGGCGATATGGCCTGGATGTTGTGGCATGGCGCCAGGATGTAGCCCTTGCCATCGCTCGCCAGCGTGTCGATGCAGTGGCGCACCTCTTCTCGCACCTCTGCCTCCGTGCCGAAGGGAAGGATCCGCTGGTTGTCAACGCCCCCGTGGAAGCAGATCCGATCTCCGAAGTCCCGTTTCAGCTCGGCCCTGTCCATGTCCCTGCACGTCCATTGAACCGGATTGAGCACATCGATCCCCATTTCCACCAGGTCGGGGAGGAAGGCGCGCATGCTGCCGTCATCGTGGTGGAACACCCGGATGCCGAAGCCGTGACACAGATCGGTGAAACGCCTGTGGTGCGGAGCGTAGAACTCTCGATAGACGTCCAGGCTGATCAGGGGGCCCGTCTGGCTTCCCAGATCGTCGGTCACCTGCGCCACATCGATCAGCCCGTCGCACGCCTCGAACATCCGCTCGTGGTAGGCGTACAGGAAGTCGCACAGCCGGTTGAGCAGATGGTGGGTGAACTCAGGATCCTCGAGCGGGTCGATCAACGACGCCTCCAACCCGCGCAGCTTGTTGTGCTGGTAGAAGGGCGCCATGTACCCGCACTCGACGGCCTGTAGCTTACTCTTCTGCCCCGCGGCTTCCCGCATCCCCGAATAGTCGAACCAGTCGGGGCCGGGCCACCGGTACGATTCCAGGTCGTCGATCTTCCTGGCCTCCGCAAGCGGGTTGTACGACTGCTCTTGGTAGACCCCTCCCTCATACTCGACCGGCTTGGTGCGGATACCCCACATGTCCGAGGTCTCGCCCTGCGGTGCCGCTGGGTAGGGCGGCCCCACGTAGGCCGCACCGACCGAGGCGATCCCATCGATATGCAGCTGCCGGAGCGCTTCCTCTCGGCTTCCGAAGCGTGCGACCAGTTTGTCCCACGCCTCGGCCGTGGCCCAGATATCGGTGGACACGCGGTCCGTCGGCTGTCGGTCCATTGCCGCCAGCACCCGCTCCCTCGCTGTCATCTCATCCATGTTCCACCGCGAACCTGTCTACCCGCCAGGGCCTGACCTACCTCTTAGGCCAACACCCGCGCCACCGCCGTCCGCTTCTCTACAGGCGTTGTCTCTGTCCACAATAGCGGGCTACAGGTCTCTTCATCAGTGTTCATCGGTGTCAATCTGTGGTTCCGACTTGTTTTCTCGGGTCCGCATTTCGTCTGTCCGCTTCATCCCCCGCCGAACCACCGACCGCATCGCCAGGACCATCGCCAGGACGGACAGAATCACCCACACGAACGCGATCGGGTAGGTGAGCATCTGGATGCCCCAATGTCGAGCCAGGATCCCAGCGTCGGTCTGCTCCGGTTGCATCCACAGATCGGTCCGAAAGTCGTACAGGCTGTACAGACAGAGCATCACGCCGAGCCAGGCCGCGATCCACCGGGTTAGCCGCTCGGACCGTACGGCAACCATCAGAAGCAGAACGCCGCTGACACTCCCCACCGCGAAGTCGACGCCCATCGCGGGCGTGTACATCAGCGTCATTCCCAGGGTTACGCAACCGACCCCTGCGAGAATGGCACGCTGCAGAAGGCCCCAGCTTCCCGCATAGATAATGAACGCACCGAGGAATGCCGATCCCACGTATCCCGCGGCGCTGATCACGGGAAAGATCCCGCCTCTGGTGAGTGTCCGTCCCGACTCGCCCCAGTGGGTCCGGACCTCCACGACCTCTCCCCCCGTCACGATCGCCGCAGCACCGTGGCACAGCTCGTGGATCATCACCATGAACACCCGGAACGGCTTCACCACCGGTGTGTCCCACAGCCACAGAACGACTACTACGCTCACAATGTGGGGCCAAAAGCTCCTGAAGATTCCTCCCATGCTGCGCCCTCTCCACCGAATTCCGCTTCAACCCGCAAGCCCCCTATCGGTGTCTATCTGTGCTTATCTGTGGTTCCGCCGTCTTCTTCGCCGTACTTGTTGGCGATCTCGAGACTCGTCTCATTCGTCGCCAGATCGATGAACTTCACCAGCAGCGACACCTTGTTGTCGTCGTTCAGCACCTCCCAGTAGAATCGGCAGGTCTCCCCGAGGTCGTCGAATAGCTCTACGACGATCGGCTCGCCTTCGAAGGAGGGCAGCGGATCACCGTCGTCGCTGTAGGTCGTGATGCAATGGCCGAAGCCCGGAATCGCCGTCTCGTAGGCGAAGTACTGCCGCGTGCACCAGTCCGGGTTACCCGCAACGGTCTTAAGCGCACAGAGCTGGTAGGCGTGCGCAGCGTCGTCCAGATTCACTGCGCCCGAAATCCGCGGCGTATAGTTGGGCGCATCGGGTTCGAACGTGCGGGCATTCAGCGCTGCCTCGAACGAGCCACCCGACTGGATCGATTCGCATATCGTGTCCGTCTGGTCCCCGTTGGTCACGATATGGCAGTTGCCGACCGACTTGGCCGGGTAGTACATGGTCAGCGGATCCACCGGCACGGACTTGTCGACGGTGTCCGTCTTCACGGACCCATTCTCCTCGACGAACACCCGATTCCGGCTGCTCGGACTCCGGCCCATGATCCAGTAGACCTGTATCATCGCCTTCCCGTTCGGGGTCTGTCCGATCACGATCCCCCGGCCGGGATACGCCGACTCCCTCAGCACACTCGTCTTCGACTCAATGGCATTCCCCACCTTGCCCTCCCTTCACATCGTGTCTATGTCTTGAGATAACTCCCTTTAGCCTGTCGATCGGTATCCCGATTCGCTCGTTCCCGTCGCGTCCCACGAGCGTCTCCGACCGAAGCATGGAGTTCACGATGGCCTCCTCCACCGAGTCGATCGCCGCGGCGAAGAACGTCGTGAGCATCGGTTCCGGAATCAGAGCATCGGGCTGAATCGAGTGCACCCCTGACGGAGAGATCCGGTTCCCGTTCGTGAACGCGATCACGAAATCGCCGCTGCTGTGGGAGGCCGTGCCCCCTGTGCGGGCAAGCCCGAACGCGCCGCGGCGCGCGATCCGTCCCAGCTGCCGCGATGAAAGCGGGGCGTCCGTCGCGATGAGGATCATGATCGACCCGTGTGCTGGCGAGTCTGCGTCTGGCGTGAGCTCCCGCCCAAAGGGCACCCCGTCAATCCGGAGTTCTTTCGCGCTCCCCGTGTTGGTCAACACCAGTGAGCCTACTGTGAAGTCGCGCCCTTCCACAGCGACCTTCCGCGACGACGTACCGATGCCGCCCTTCCACCCGAAGCCCGTCATTCCCACGCCGGCGCCCACGTTGCCCTCGTCGCAGTTCGTCTCGCTCGCCAGCTCCAGTGCCTCTAGCACGTGCTTCGGCTTCACGTGCCGGCCCAGGATGTCGTTCAGTCCTGAGTCATTGCACTCGCCCACTACCGGGTTGACAGAGTACACCTGTGGATTCTGAACGGCAACGTAGTCGATCACAGCATTGGCCACGTTCCACACGCTCAGCGTGTTGGTGAGCATGATCGGGGTCTCGATGTTCCCCAGCTCGACAACCTGCGGAAGCCCAACCGACTTGCCAAACGCATTGATCACGTGAACAGCGGCGCAGACCTTCTCCGTAAAGAGGTCCCCGCCGTGGGGAAGGATCGCCGTCACGCCGGTCCGGATCGGCCCGCATCCCACCTCGAGCTTTCCCTCACCCTCGATCAGCGAAACGTGACCGACCTTCACGTCGGGAACGTCCGTGATCGCGTTGAGCGGTCCGGTCTCCAGAAACCCGATCTCGATCCCCAGTTCTCTCGCCCTCGGCCTCGTGTTCTCCTCCGCCTTCATCTCACTCCCTCACTCCGTGTCTCTCCCCGACGCTCGTTTTGCATTTTTCAATGCTTCTCGCCTCTCATGCCTCCCTGCCCTTGGATCCTACTCCCAAAGCTTCGTGAACTGCCGAGTGGATCCTATCTTCGGTCTCTTCCACAAATGCTCCTGTGCGTTTGAGCAGCAGGTTGTTGCGCCACACCTCGTAGCCTCCCTCGGGGATCTGCCTCTTCACGGGAACGTAGCCCACAATGTGGTTCGCATAGCCGATCACCATCACCGTGCCGAAGTGAGGTCCGAGCTCACGCTTGAGCCGCAGGCCGTGCTCCGCCGTCATCTCCCCCGATAGGGTCACCCCACAGAGCGAGTTCCCGAACCGGATCCCCTGGACCTCGTACGGCACCCTTGTCGGTATGGGCGTCCCCTTGGCCACCTTGTCGA
>JASLMQ010000452.1 GCA_030746455.1 Candidatus Latescibacterota bacterium | reverse complement strand
ACGATCTGCATCTCTTCCGGATGCTGCTCGGCGTACGACGCGTAGGTCAACCCCCGGTGGCCGGCCCCCACCAGTACGGTCTTCAGCGGCTCATTGTCCAAAGCGTCCTCCTTCTTCCCTACTCCAGAATCCCCTTGATCCACGCCATAAACTTCGGAAAGACCTCCTCGGGCTCGGGCAGCTCGGCATGCCACCGCTTCTCGTGCTCGAAGATCACCCATCTGTCGTAGCCACGCCCCTGCAGGACCCGCAAGGCCGGTGCGAGGGGCAGCTGGCCTGTTCCGGGATCCACATACCGCCACCCGTCCTGCATCGCGTCAGGGTGGTTCGAATCGTGAATGGCGTCCTTCACGTGGAGGTGATACACCCGGTCGCCCAGCACGTCCAGCGACGCCTCCGGGTCCTCGGCGCCCACCCGCGAGGTGTGCCCGATGTCCCACAGGATGCCGAAGGCCGGGTCCGGGACCCGGTCGAGGACCATCTTGCAGTCGGAGGACGAGATCCAGTGGTCGTGCGTCTCCAGGACCCACTGCAGATCTCGGGCGCCATCAAGCGCCAGCACGGCCTCCATCGTCTCCTGCCCGACGTCGGCCAGGGCCTCAACGCTGTGCGCTACGGGATCGCCACCCCCGAAGACCCGGACCACGCCGATCCCGAGGGCCTTCGCGACCGGGATCGCGCGGACCGCCTCCTCCACGTTCTGGTCCATCATCTGCGCGTCGCAGATCTTCAGACTCGTGCTGACACCTCCGGCGAGACCGGCCGCTTCGAGCTTTGCCGCCGTTGCACCCAGTCCGGTCGTGAACTCGGGGAGAAGCGTAATGTCGATCTGCTCGCCGATCCCCCTGAAGTCCACGCCATCGAACCCGAACTCCCGGCCCCGCTCGCAGATCGTGTCCAGATCCCAGTCCGGGGTCCCAAGCGTCGTGAATCCAATCTTCATCATATCTCCCGATCCTCCTGTCGCAGTTTTCGCGTCTGAAGCCTGTCCCGGCCGACTGTAAAGATGCCACTGCTCCAGGTTGTCAACTCCAGCCGGGACGTGTTTCGTAGTTCCCCGGTTCTGGCGGGTCAGGGCCGCGCGGACGGCTCACGGAACTGCAGCTCACAGAGCCGCCGGTAGAGCCCGTCCCGGGCGAAGAGCTCCTCGTGGGTCCCTGCCTGAACGATCCCACCCTGGTCGAGCACCAGGATCCGAGACGCGTGCTGGACGGTCGACAGCCTGTGCGCGATGATGAACGTCGTCCGGTTCTGCATCAGCTGTTCGAACGCCTGCTGGATCGCCGCCTCGGACTCGGAATCCAGCGACGACGTGGCCTCGTCCAGAAGAAGGATCCGGGGGTCTCTCAGAATCGCCCGGGCGATGGCGACCCGCTGCCGCTGCCCCGTGCTGAGCTTGACGCCCTTTTCGCCCACCAGGGAATCGAATCCCTCCGGCAGGCCCGAGATGAACCCGTGGGCATTGGCATCCCGCGCCGCAGCCTCGATCTCCTCCTGCGTCGCCTCCAGGCGGCCGTACCGGATGTTCTCCTTCACGGAAGTGCCGAACAGGTGGACGTCCTGCGCGACCAGGCCCATCTGCTCGCGGAGCGACCGGAGCGTCACGTCGCGGATGTCCCGACCGTCCACGGTGATCCTGCCCGATGCGGGATCGAAGAATCTGGGCACCAGGTGGAGCAGAGTGGTCTTGCCCACTCCGCTGGGGCCTACAATGGCCAGGGTCTCTCCAGGCTCCACCGCGAACGTGATGCCGCTGAGGACAGGGTGTCCCTCTTCGTAGTGGAAGTGCACATCCTCGAATGCGACGGCACCCTCGACCGAGCCGAATGCAGCAGCTTCCGGGGTGTCTTCGATCTCCGGCGGGGTCTCGAGCAGTTCGAACAGACGCTCGGAGGCTCCTGCCGAGCTGTTCAGGGTGGTGTACAGCCGAGAGATGCCCATAACCGAGCGCGCGATATTGAAGGCATAGAAGATGAAGGCGACCAGGGCCCCCGTCGTCAGACGGCCCGCCAGCACCTCGTTGCCGCCGTACCAAAAGATGACGACCAGCGCGAAGAGAAACAGGAAGCCGATGATCGACGAGAAGGCCGCCGCGATCCAGACCCGT
>JASLMQ010000451.1 GCA_030746455.1 Candidatus Latescibacterota bacterium | reverse complement strand
ACGGACTGGTTACTCGCCTCCTGCTGCTCCCCACCCCGCCTCCCGGCGACGCAGTTGCAGTCGACTAATGGCCGGAGCGTGTATGCCATAAGGGGACTTACACCCCTCTGACCAAGTACGCTCGCAGGCGCACGATCCCGGCTCGGGGGCCGGGATGACAACCGTCTGTGGCTCCTGAGAGTCTGCCTGAGCACTTGCCACCAGTGCCTGGCTCCCTGCCGCACTGGCACGGCCTTACAACAGGGCCAGGTCGTGGAATTGCGCATTCACCCCAGAACGGAAATGTCCCAGCTGGCTGTCCTGATCAGGACGCAACTGGGACCCGTGTCTGGACCAATCCATAGGCGGGCCTCCCCGGCGCCGGGCCTTTCGCCTAATGATCTGTTCGCTTAAGAATGAGTACAATTGATCGTGTGTATTATTCTGAATCTACCCCCTGGTTTGCGCCTTGTGAGCCAGTTTGTGACATATTCTGGGCACAACCCGACGGATGAGGATCCGCCTACACCGTTCACACAAACACAAAGGGCGCCGACCTGGTGAACAGGTCGGCGCCCTAAGATTCGGCGACTAACTCTATCTCAACAATAGGTTATCGCTTGGAAACGTTTGCAGCCTGAAGCCCCTTGGGTCCCTGGGTGATCTCAAACTCGACGGCATCGCCCTCGGCCAGCGACTTGAAGCCCTCGCCCACGATTGCGGAGAAATGCACGAAAACGTCTTCGCCGTTCTCCTGCTCGATAAATCCGTAGCCCTTGGCGTCGTTGAACCACTTCACTGTGCCTTCTGCCAACTCACTTCACCACCTTTCCACTTTGGTATCGTTGAGCCCGGTCTCCCCTAACGAAAACCGGCAAGGACCGAGATTTCTGATCCTTGCCGCATCGTGTAGTTACTCGACTGCACAGGAGACAGAAACTGCGTTCATGCTTCATCCGCAACGAATATACTGTATAAGACCTTTGTAGTCAACCCTTTTCTACCAAAAAGCGTCGCTCGCGGGCTGTGACCCTATCCCCGCGCAGCCAGCAGGGGCAGAAGCACGCGCAAAAACTGGCTCCCGTGTGCCATCATATCGGAGGGCAGGCGGGTGTACCACGGGAACTCGGTGAGCAAGGGAAGCGTCCCATACCGCCTCTCGCATTCGGTGAGCATGTAGCCCTCAGGGAACTCGACCTTCTGGAAACTCCATGTCTTCTGCTCGCGTGACCGATCGGGTGCCTTCTTCGCGAACGCCCTCAGGATTTCTTCATTCGTGCTGCGGAAGGCGTCGACAAGATGCGGTCCCGTGTTGTTGTGCATGTCCATGTAGAACGCGGGCTTGAGTCCGTGGACGAACTTCGTCAGGCCAGCAGCTCCGCTGTCCTCGTCGGCCCGCGAGGCGAGCTCCCGTCCGAAGTTCACCCCGGTTGGGGCGGTGCAGCAATGCCCTTCCGCTACCGCGTCCGGGTTGATCATCGGGAATACGTAGAGATCGAGCGCATCCAGTGGTGGTGTTCCTTTATGGGCGTTCTTTGAAATGTACTTGAGCCAGCCCCCCAGACAGTAGGCCCCGGCCGTCTCGTAGCCATGCGCACGCGTGGTGATCACCGTCCTCCGGCCCTTCGGATTCCCGAGCCGCAGGCAGGAGATCGGGCGCCCCCCGGGCGTTTCCGCCACATCCATCCGCTTGAAGCCCGGGCTCCCGCCGTATTCCTTCAACAGCTCAAGGTAGTCGCCGGTGTCGAACTTGGGGTGACAGCACAGCAAATGCCGTCCCTTGGGCACAACGAGCTGGAGCCGCGTGATGGCCTTCTCGCTCTGGGTCGACAGCATCCGCCATGAACGTCCCGAGTCGTAGCCTATGTACATGTAGTCGTAGCAGAAGTCATACTCCTTCTCGGCCCAGTGGATCTGGAGCGGCACCGTGACTGCCCCTTGGCTCGTGTTCTCCAGCACGAGGTGCAGGTGGAAGGCGTATCCCTGCGCGGCCTCGGGCTCGATGAACTGGTGCACAACGCAGGTTCCATCGTTGCGGACCTGAACCTCGAACGCCTCGCGCGGATTGGCGTTGTCGAAACCCACCTCCAGTGTGAGACCGTTGATATGGGGGATCTCGATGCGTATTGGTGATCGGTCCATACGTCGCTTAACTCCGTATTGGGTGATGCGAGACCACGGACGACGGACCACAGACCACGGGAAGACCAGCCTGGCGGCCCATTGGTGTCGTCCGTCGTCTGTCGTCTGTGGTCAGCTGTTCCGAGACTCCCGAAACCCGACTCTTCCCTGAGTGCCTGCTCTGGCCTCTTCCCTATGCATGACAGACCTTCGGCGGCAGCCAGTCGTCGTTCGTGGCCATCAGGTCCAGCAGCTGTGCCAGAAGCTCGTTCTTCACCTTGGGATCGCCCCGGTCCCAGAGGTTCTCGAATTCGTTCGGGTCCGACTCCAGATCGTACAGCTCCCCGTAGGGCTGCGACGCATAGTGCGTGATCCGCCAGCGGTCGCTGATCATCGACCGGAGCCGGATGTCCATCACGTCTACGTCCTGCTCGATCAGGACCCCATCGCGACCCGCGCTGGACGTCCCCGTGAGCTGGGGCACCAGGGACTCGCTCTGGATGCCGTCGGGTGCCGATGCGCCCGCCAGCTCTAGCAGCGTCGGGAACAGATCGATCAGACCAACGGGCCCGTTCACGACGTGTCCCGAGGGGAGTCCCGGGCCGCGTGCCAGCAGCGGGACCCGGAGGGAAGACTGGTAGTGGAACGGGCCCTTCAGGATCAGCCCGTGGTCTCCCAGCAACTCCCCGTGGTCAGTCAGGAAGAACACGAGGGTCCGTTCGTCCAGACCCCGCGACTGAAGCGCACCCAGGATTCGCGTCATCCCGTCGTCGATCATCGAGACCATCCCGTAGTAGGCTGCGCGGATGATGCGGATCGCGTCGTCGGTAAGATAGGGATTGTCGCCCAGGTAGTATCCGTCCATCTTCAGGTCGCTGTACACCCCGTCCTGGAACCCGCGGAAGTGGGGAGGCGCGTGGTCCAGCTCGCCTTCCACCTTGCTGGGCAGCGGCATATCCGCCGGCCGGAACCGGTGCCAGTATTCCCCGGGCGGCTTGAAGGGGTGGTGTGGGTCGTTGATGCCACACCAGACGAAGAAGGGCTCCTCTGCCTTCTCAAGATACTCGACCGTGCGATCGACCACCCATGACGTGGCGTAGTGCTCCTCTGGGATCGCCGTCTTGTAGGTCTCCAGCTTCGAGCCCTGATGCAGGGCGGGGTCAGGGACCTCCAGCGCCCCCTTTGGTCCACGCTTACGGTAGATCTCCGGGTGGTCACGCTCCAGCTCCCTCGCGTGCAGGCCCGGGATCACGTCCCCGTGACCACACCCCAGGCGGATGGTCTCGAACCCGAGGTAGGGCTGCGTGAGATCCATGCCGCTGTCTATGCAGTGCACGTTCTCGGGCCAATATCCGTCCGGTTCGCTCCGCACGGGATGGTAGTGGATCTTGCCGAAGGCCGCCGTATGGTATCCCGCCTCGGAGATGAGCTCCGGCAGCAGCGGTTGACCCGGATGGGCGACCACCCCGTTGGTCCGCACCCCGCACGAGCTGGGATATCG
>JASLMQ010000450.1 GCA_030746455.1 Candidatus Latescibacterota bacterium | reverse complement strand
GGCCGGTCAACGCTTGCAGGATCACCGTACACTGATAGGGTCGGAGTCTGCCCTTGCAGGCTCAACAGGCACCGCAGCTGCTCTTGCGCTCTGGGTGTTTCCGACAACCTGAGACAACACCAAGGCGTGTTCGGTAGATCCTTCGAATGCCGTGTGTGGAATCAGCAGAGCCCCGATGCGACCTGACTCGCCTCGGGGCTGATGGAGTTTGGTGTTGTTTGATGGTGGGCGATACTGGACTCGAACCAGTGACCCCCTGCTTGTAAGGTGGGCGATGATCCTTTATTTGCAGTGGTTTACGGGCACGTAACACACATTGTAACACAGCACCGGAGTATTCCATGGGGCCTGATGAGGCCTATTGAGTAACAGATCGACGACGTATCACCGACCCAGGTCGGCACGTGGCCCCCCGACCTCTGACTTCAGCTCCTCCCGAGTGGTCTGGCATGGCGAGACGTTGTACCGTCCCAGGCGGTCCAGGAACTCGATCCGGGGCAGGCCGGACAGCTCAACAGCACGGCCGCTGGAAGCCCGCCCCATTTCGTAGAGCTTGACAGCAGCCAGCGTCCTGATCTCCGCCGTCAACTGCTCATCTGTCAACTCCACATCGCCAAGTGGCTGACCGCGAAGCGCCATCGCTATGCTTCGCGCTCGCGTATCTCCTTGCGTCGGCAGAGCGTGAATAGCGCAAGCATTGGAATATACAGACTCGACGACGGAACGTCAAGCCAGCCGTACAAACGGAATCCGGCTATTCTATCATCCCTTCGTCGTACTCGACAACATAGCCCTCGTCTGCATGGCCCGCCGAGTCGAGCTCCCTGAGGGAGTAGCCCATGCTGCGGTACCCCCGCATGCGCCTGTCGAACATGCGGGCGAGCATGGGCACGTTCCGGTCCACGTAGTCGTAGATTCGGACCTCTCTCTTGCTCTGATGTCGTCGTTGAAGGCGACCGGCATACTGCACCAGAGTCCCTCTCCAGGAAACCGGCATCGCCAGAAACAGCGTGTCGAGACGTGAATCATCGAACCCCTCACCGATGAACCGTCCCGTCGCGAGGACCAGTCGCTCCTGCTCATCCCTGATCCGGGCAAGGGCCTCCTGGACAGCGCGTCGCTCCGTCGCCTTCATCCCTCCTTGCATCACGATCAGATTTCGAGTAGCGCCTCTGAGGCCATCGGCGAGGATTTGCAGATGGTCCTTCCTCTCGGTCAACAGCAGCGGGGATCGACCCTCCTCCAGAGCCGCGATCACGTCGTCCAGGATGAGTGTGTTGCGATCCTCATCCAACGCCAACTCATGATAGATCCCCTGGATGGTCGGATTGGGGCTGGGCTCCGTCAGCCTGAAGCCTGTATCACGCACGATCAGCCGGTGCTCGAACGGCCGACTTGAGGCCTGGCCCTTCGGATCAATGATGAAGCGGACAGGCCCGAGCTGTTGCTGCAGGATCGGGTGGTGACCGTCTCTGCGTCGCGGCGTGGCCGTCAGTCCGGTCATGTGCTTGGCTTTGACCTGCCGCAGAACGCGCTCGAACGACACGGCCGGTACGTGATGACACTCGTCAACAATCACGTGGCCATAGTCGCCCACAGCGCCCCCAATGTCGCGACGCCGGACCAGGCTCTGAAGCATGGCCACATCCAAGGAACCATTCGGCTTCCGCTTCCCGCCACCGATCTGTCCGATCTGATCTGCGTCTATGTTCAGGAACAAGGCCAGCTGCGCGACCCATTGATCCAACAGCTGTGTTCGATGGACGAGGACGAGCGTGTTGCGGGCCCGCTCGGCAACCAGATGCGCGCCGATCACGGTCTTGCCCGATCCGGGAGGAGCGACAACCACACCCGTGTCGTGCGCCAGGATGCCGCGTGCGGCTTCCTGCTGAATCGGAGTGAGAGTACCCTGGAAGGTGTGGTCCAGCGGGTTGCCAGCCGAGCGTCTGTCCTCCATCTCTAGCGAGATCCCGAGGTCGCCGAGGAGTCCCTCAATATCTTGCAGACAGCCCCGCGGAAGGCCGATGTGGTCCGGCAGGTCCTCGGCACAGCTGATGACCCGCGGGGTCACGGCTGTAGACAGCCGCATCGCCTGCTTCTTGTAGAACTCGGGATTCTGGAATGCCGCAAGACGTTTGATCTGGTTCAGGAGCTGGGGTGGCAAACCGTTCTTCTCTACGAGGAGAACCTGAGCCAGTACCGCGTGGATGCAGGCAGGAATCGGACCCGTGATTGCGGCCTTCTCGGACAGACTTGACGCGGAGTCCGTCAGCAGGTCCTCTACGGCACGATCCTCCTCTGACTCCACCGACCGAATCCCGAGGACCTGGCCCTTGAGGGTCGCGTCACGCGCCAGCGACTCAACGTCGGCTGGCGCCATCCGTTGAATCGACGCCAGGTATGCCCATTGATCCGCATATGGCACCCAATCCTCATTCACGAACACCGTGTTCTCACGCTGGCGGGGTTCGTCCTGGAACGGCCAGGCAATGAGGTTCCCAAAGCCGCCACGGGGCATCGTATCTTGGCTGGGGAACAGACGGTCGTAGGAGTGGATCGGGAGCTCGTGCCTGTGCTGCATCGTCTCCGTCAGCAGATAGCAGCCCATCTTCCGAGCGACGTTGGCCGGAACCGGCGCGGTGAAGAAGAACCAGACATGAGCACCCTCACCAGAGCGCGACCTCTCCACAGCAGCCGGCACCCCCATTCTATGGCAGGTGTCCAGGAAACTCGTCACGTCATCCTGCCACGCGCCCTTGTCGAAGTCGATTGCAAGGAACCAGCATGTCTCGTCATCGAGCAGGGGATAGACGCCGGCCACGTGACGTCCCTTCAGGTGGTCGCGCACCACGTCGTCGTCCACCGGGAGAAACGCCTTGCCTGGGCACTCGCCGCACTTGACCCGGGGCTTCTCACAGACGCCACGAACCCACTCGTTGGCACAAGCGGGCGAATAGCCACTGGTTCCCTTGGCGTCATTGACCCAGCGTTTCGGGTACACGTCTGGACGCCCGCGGAACAGCTGCCGGAAGAGCGCGATCTTCTCGGCCGATGTCCTCGGAGTTGCCGAGACGGACGACTGTGTCGGAGATGCTTCAGCACTGACCGAGGGATCCTTCTCATCGCAACCAGAGATCCGCAGCTTGAGTGCCGCGATCCGCTCGCGTGTCCGCTCACGCTCGGCCTCCAGTTCTGCGAGTCGGGCCTCCTCCTCGGCAAGCTGCACCCGCAATTCCTCTCGGGGCCGGTTACTCATCCTGGACGGTCCCTCGGCGTGTTCGCGGTCACGATCTGCAGTACGTCAGACAAGCGCCGTGTTTCACAGACACCGCTATGGGGCAGACAGCCACCGCTACAAGAAGCTCGTGGGCAGTCTTCATCCTCCGATCCGCAACTTGTCGACGTCTCGCCAGCCCAGAATCTGCCCGTCTCGTCTCGATTGACTGCGTTCTCCCCCATAGACGAGATAGCAGGAATCCCGAGATATCGAAGACAGCTTCTGGAAGTACTGCAATCCGCGGAAGAGATCTCCATGCAGAGTCTCTCCCGACTTGATCTCAACTGCACGGTACACAGGACCATCCTCCAGTAGTAGATCGATTTCATGTCCGGAGCTGTCTCGCCAGAAGAAGGCGTTGGGCCGGAGTCCCGCGTTATGCCTGCTCTTCAGATATTCCGCCACAACGAAGCTCTCATAGATCTGTCCCCTCAGGTAGTGGTTCGCGATCTGGTCGGCGGAGTGGATCTCGAGCAAGGCGCAGAGCAACCCGGTGTCGTAGAAGTAAAGCTTGGGCTGCTTGACCACGCGCTTGCTGTAGTTGCGGTGATGAGGAGACAGCGTGAAAGCGATATAGCTGGCTTCGAGAACAGAAAGCCATGAGCGAACGGTCTTGTAGTTCACGCCCAACTCTTGTGCGATGCTCGACATGTTCAGCAACTGCCCCGTTCGCCCCGCACACAGTCGGACAAACCTCTGGAAAGTGCCCAAATTCACGACGTTGGTTATGCTTCGGACATCGCGTTCGATGTATGTTTGGATGTAGGAAGGGAAGTAGTCTCTCGGAGATAGACCTCGGTCATACAGGACCGGGTAGCCACCCGTAAAGAGGGCCTCATCCAGAGAGTCTGGCACACAACCGACCGACGCGAGCTCGGGCAATCCGAAGGGCAGAAGATTGCAGATTCCCACACGACCGGCGAGTGATTGGGTGATCTTCTCCAGTAGGAGGAAGTTCTGGGATCCGGTCAGAATGAACCTACCCATCTGGTCCGATTCATCGACGATGCCCTGGAGGTACGAAAAGAGATCGGGCACCCTCTGTGCTTCGTCGATAATAAGCCCGGTTCCCTCATATGCCCTCAGGAACCGACGCGGGTCCTCTTCAGCAGCCAATCTCTCGTCCAGGTTCTCGAGGGTCACGTAGGCATGATCCCTGAAGAGCGCCCTCACAAGGGTGGTCTTCCCAGACTGCCTGGGGCCTGTCAGTGAGAGGATGGGAAAGCCCTGGGAAAGGGACAAAAGGTGGTCGCCGAGCAATCGCGGGATCATTCACGTTCTCCTCGAATGAGGTATCCGGTTGCCGTTTCAGGAAATATAGGAATCTGATTCCTAAATTGCAAGACCCCCGCAAGGTCCTGAGCCCCGTATCCAGGACGAGGGAGCCTCGGGTGCGGAGCCGAATCCCCATCTGCTGCTGGGTGGTCCTTCAGCGCGGAAGCAAGAGGCAGGGGCCAGCTCCCTCCATACATCAATGCTGACCGCTTACCCACGGACCGCCGAAACCTTCTGGTCCTCATCCCCAACAGGAAGTCACAGTCCCAATCCAGTCCTGCCACGTCGGAACACGCGCCCGCTAATGTCACGCCAGACACTTCGACTACGGCTCCGCCACTCCCTCAGCCCAGGCCATACCTGTTCTCATTGGACCTCTGGAACTCGGCAGCGAGAAGCAGGGAGAATCTCGTCCGATGGTTCACAGTCTGTAACACATAATGTAACACACTACTCGGAGGGTTCAGACGATCGATTCTGGCAGACCCTATTCAGTTGATGTAGGCAACGTCGTCCCGGTGACCAGCCTGTCATTCGGCGAATCTATTGTAAGACAGTATATTGGCTGGTATCTTCAGGGCCTGGACACACATCCCCTCTGGTCCTTCGGGGAAGCAGCAGCGTATTGACCGCCTGCCTTCTAGCAGGCGTCCAAACGCAACAATGGCTTGCACGTGTCCATGCGCAAGCCATTGTTTTATCTCGATATATTGGTGGGCGATACTGGACTCGAACCAGTGACCCCCTGCTTGTAAGGCAGGCGCTCTAACCAGCTGAGCTAACCGCCCACGTTCTGTCCAGGCTGTTCCGCCCCTTTCTCGTCCTGATCGGCTTGCCCCGGTCCCAGCAGCAAAGCGATCGGAATCAGCACGCAGTAGCCCAGCACGAGCAGAATGGGCGCCAGCGTCAGCGACATGAATCCATCCACGGGCGGCCGCGAAAGGCACACATACCCGATCAGGATCGTGCCGATCCCGGCGGCGAACACGATCCAGTTCCGCCGCGTGTAGGGCAGCTTCCGCGGGACCTGGGGCGTTCCCGTCTGCGCCCTTCGGGCACCCCGAGCCCGGTCGCGAGAGCGCGGTTTGCTGCGGGGGCGTGCCATGCTACTCCTCGGATTCGGCAGTCTGCTCCTCTGCCGTGCCCTCGACCGGCACCACCGGCTTGTCGGGTCGAGCCGTGCGCTTCTCCGTGATCCGTGCCGCCCGTCCGCGAAGTTCGCGCAGGTAGGTGATTCGCGCCCGGCGCACCTGCCCGCGCCGGATCGGCTCGATCCGCGCGATGCGCGGCGAGTTCAGCGGAAAGATCCGCTCGACCCCAACACCACCCACGGCGATCTTGCGAACCGTGAAGGTCTCCTGAATCCCACCCCCCCGGCGCTGGATCACAACGCCCTCGAAAACCTGGGTCCGCTCCTTCTCACCCTCGATCACGCGGACGTGCACGCGAACGGTGTCGCCCGCCCCGAATTCGGGATGATCGGTCCGGATCTGGTCTTCGGCCAATGCCTTCATCACTGCGTCCATGGTACCGTTTTCCTCTCCTAATCAGTACTTATCTGTTTCCCCCTGCGATTGCTCTTCCAATAAGTCCGGTCGTCGCTCACGCGTCCGCTGGATCGCCTGCTCCCTGCGCCACTCGGCGATCTCGCGGTGGTTCCCGCCCGTCAGCACGTCCGGGACCTCGAGCCCCTCGAACGTGTGCGGCCGCGTGTACCACGGGCAGTCCAGCAGCCCGTCCTGGAACGAATCCTCCAGGGCCGACTCGGCATCGCCCACCGCCCCGGGGATCAGCCGCACCACCGCGTCGATCAGCACCAGCGCCGGAAGCTCCCCGCCGCTCAGCACGTAGTCGCCGACCGAGATCTCCTCGGTCACGTACCGCTCGCGGATCCGCTCGTCGATCCCGCGGTAACGCCCGCACAGGAACACCAGGCGCGGCTCCAGCGACAGCCGGTTGGCCATGGCCTGGTCCAACCGCCGGCCCTCGGGCGTCAGGAAGATCACCGGCCTGGGTGCCTCCCCGTCGCCGATCGACTTGAGCGCCTGCGCGATCGGCTCGGGCTTGAACACCATTCCCGCGCCGCCGCCGTACGGGGTGTCGTCCACCGTGCGATGGACGTCCTCCGTGAAATCCCGCAGGTCGGTCACCTGCACATCCACCAGGCCCGACTTGATCGCGCGTCCGGGGATGCTATATGAAAGAACGTCCCGAATGAGGCTCGGGAATATGGTCAGAACATCGATGCGCATGGACATGGGCCTTACAACAGGTCTTCGACGCCGCGGACGATCACGCGTCCGCCCTCCAGGTCCACCTGCATCACGTCGCGTACCGCGGGAAGGAGCAACTCCTTCCCCTCACGCTCCACCACGTAGACGTCGTTGGCCGGGAGGCTCAACACATCCTTCACCTGCCCCACCGCCTCTCCGTCCTCCGTCTCGACCTTCAGCCCCACCACCTCGAAGACGTAGAACGTGTCTTCGGGAAGGGGGTGGACCTGATCGCGCGGGACCAGCAGAAGGCTGCCCCGGAACCGGTCCACGGCCTCGGGTGTTCCGACCCCGCGAAACTTGATCGTCGGCCGCTTGCCGTAGAATCGGACGCCGTCTACATCGAGGGAGGAGCGGCTGCCGTCGGGCTTCTCCACCACGATCGTCTCGAGGCCGTCGAATCGCTCGGGGAAATCCGTCAGCGGGAAGAAGTACACCTCGCCTCGGATTCCCCTCGGCTTCTGAACCTTCCCGACGGCGACGAAGTCTCCCGCGTCCGGGGGGAGCTGCGCCAAATCCTAGCTCTCGGCCGTGGCTGCTTCTGCCTCGGTGCCGCCCTCGGCCTCTGCGGTCTCCTCGGTCGTTCCAACGCGGCTGTCGTGCCAGCGCTTGAGGATCCCCTTCTTCCGGAGCAGGCTCCGCGCGGTGTCGCTGGGCGAGGCACCCTTCGAGAGCCAGTGGATCACCCGCTCTTCCTTCAGCTCGAGGATCTCAGGCTGCCTCTTTGGGTCGTAGTACCCAAGAATTTCGAGGAACCGGCCGTCCCGAGGCTTAGTGTCGTGGGCGGCAACCATCCGATAGAAGGGCGCGTTCCTCTTACCCATACGCCTCAAACGAATTCTGACCAAACCGTCCTCCTCCTGATACCGCTATCCGAAAAGGGGCATCGGCATTCCGCGGCCCCGCTTGTCCATCTTCCCCATCCGCTTCATCATCTTCTGCATCGTTCCGAACTGCTTCACCAACCGGTTCACATCCTGGATGCGGGTTCCGCTGCCACGCGCGATCCGTCGACGTCGGCTGCCGTTCAGGATCTGGGGGTTCCCCCGTTCCTCAGCCGTCATCGACTGGATGATCGCCTCGATGTGGACGAACGCATCGTCGTCCACCTGGATGCCTTGCAGCGCCTTCCCCGCGCCGGGGATCATCTCGAGCAGCTGATTCAGCGGTCCCATCTTTCGGACCTGGTCGAGCTGCTCCAGGAAGTCGTCATACGTGAACGTGGCCGTGCGGAGCTTCTTCTCGAGGTCGCGCGCCTGTTCCTCGTCAACCGCATCCCCCGCCTTCTCCACCAGGGTGACGATGTCGCCCATCCCCAGGATGCGGGAGGCCATGCGGTCGGGGTGGAACGGCTCCAGGCCATCCACCTTCTCGCTCACGCCCGCGAACTTGATCGGGACGCCCGTCACCTCTCGGATCGAGAGCGCCGCGCCGCCCCGCGTGTCGCTGTCCAGCCGCGTGAGCACCACGCCCGTGAACGCCAGCCGCTCGTGGAAGGCCGACGCCGCGTTCACGGCGTCCTGGCCCGTCATCCCGTCGGCAACGAACAGGATCTCCGCCGGAGACGCCGCCTCGCGGATCCCCTCCACCTCGCCCATCCGCTCGTCGTCCACGTGGAGCCGGCCCGCCGTATCCAGAATGACCGGGTCCAGGTTCTCCGACTTCGCCCGCTCCACCGCCGCGGTGCAGATGTCGACCGGATCGGTGCCCTCGGGGGCGCGGTGGACCGGAACCTCCACCGACTCGCCCAGCACGCACAGCTGCTCGATCGCCGCGGGCCGGTACACGTCCGCCGCCACCAGCAGCGGCCGCCGTCCCTTGGACTTGAGCATACGCGCCAGCTTCGCGCACAGCGTCGTCTTGCCCGAGCCCTGTAGCCCCACCACCATCACCACGTTCGGCGGCGGGCCCGGCAGGTTGAGCTCCTGGTGGGCATCGCCCATCAGGTGGACGAGCTCCTCGTGGACCGCCTTGACCACCTGCTGTCCCGGCGTGATGCTCCGGAACACCTCCTGCCCGATGGCCCGTTCCTTCACCCGCGTGATGAACGACCGGGCGACCTTGTAGTTGACGTCGGCCTCGAGCAGCGCCCGGCGCACCTCACGGAGCGCCTCCTCGATATTGGCTTCCGTCAGCTTCCCGTGACCGCGCAGCTTCTTGAAGACCCCTTCGAGCTTTTCGGTCAGGTGATCGAACATTCGGGCCTCCCCGGATCGGGGGGGTGGTCATATCGGCGCAAGACCTGATAATATACAGGAGCCCAGGGCTTTGTGCAACAACGAAATGGCGAAGACGCTACTCCAGAAAGGTCCGAATCGTGCCCGTTTTTCCAGGTACGCAGGAGCAGATTGGCGAATAGGGTCCGGGAGGCAGTACCAGACCTCTCAACCTCGGGCGTCTGCCCGTACGCCAACGCAGGGCCGCACCGCGTCTGGTTGGAGACGTCAGGTGGTGCGGCCCTGCATTACGGCCTTCGGTGGCCCTATCCGAGTAGCTGTGTTGCGAGCACGAACCCCGGGTGGCTGGAACGACTCAAGGTCGTGGTATCCCGTTCGGAGCGAATCGTGCACGCGATCGCGTCTTGCGCTCTATCCCCCCTTGTATTCCCCCCTTTACGAAAGGGGGGAAATTGGGCCACTACCGCCCGTAACGTTCCCGTCCGCCTCCCTTCCACAGGGGGCCATCTCGCACGGGCTTCACCCGTGCGAGGGCGTGTTGGCAGTTGAGCCTCGGGTTCCCCAGGTTTCGCCCTACCACTGAGGCAGATCAGGCCGTACTTTTCAGTTTGCCCCCTCCGCTGCCCGTCTCAGTGCTGCAACGTTCTCACTCACCTTCCCATCCCGGAAGACCGACGACCCCGCCACCAGCACCTCCGCCCCCGCCGCTGCCACCTCCCCTGCGTTGTCCGTCCCGATCCCCCCGTCGATCTCGATCTCGGTGCCGGTCCCCTGCCGCGCGATCTCGTCCTTCAGCGCGCGCACCTTGGGCAGAGACTCGGGCATGAACGACTGCCCGCCGAAACCCGGCTCCACGGACATCACCAGGGCGAGGTCTAGGCTCGGCAGCAGGGGAAACAGCACGTCCGCCGGCGTGGCGGGCTTCACCGACGCGCCGGACCGCATCCCCGCGTCGCGGATCCGGCCCAGCAGTTCGGGGAGGTCGGCATCGATCTCCACGTGCACCGTCAGGATATCCGCGCCGCTGTCGGCGAACGGCTGGAGGTACTGGCCGGGATCGGTGATCATCAGGTGCGTGTCCAGCGTGAGCCCCGTGAGCTTGCGCACCGCGTCCACAACGAGCGGCCCGAACGTCAGGTTGGGCACGAAATGGCCGTCCATCACGTCCAGATGGATGTATTCCGCGCCCGCGGCCTCCACCGCACGCACCTCGTGCTCCAGCGTCCGAAAATCAGCCGACAGGAATGATGGAGCGATCTTGACCATTGGAAAGCCCATTCCTCAGATTGCGTGGCCTCTTACCAAGACGACGGACCACAGACGATGGACGACAGAAGAAACCAATGCGCCGCGAGGCCGGTTCTGCCGTCGTCAGTGGTCTGTCGTCCGTCGTCCGCCATCAGAGCTTGCAGACGATCAATTCCACTCTCGCACCCCGCTTGATCGAATCCCCCGCCGCCGGCACATGCCGTATCACCGTATTCGGCAGGAACGAGGTGCTGAACGAGTAGCGCACGTTCGGCCGGAGCTCGAGCGTGGCCAGGTCCTTACGCGCCCGGGCGAGCGTCTGTCCCACCAGATTGGGCATCGGCACCAGCTCCCGGGGCGGACCCGTGCTAATCACGATGTCGATGGGCGTGTCCCGCGCCACCTTCTCTCCAGGGGCAAGGCTCTGGCTGGAGACGAGTCCTTCCTTCACCCGGCTGTGGGGCTCCTCGGTGATCTCGCCCACGATCAGCCCGCTCTGCTGCACCGCGCTCCGGACCTGGCGCAGGGTCTGTCCGCGGAGCTTGGGCACCTCGAAGAGCCGGCTGCCCAGGCTCGGCACCGCGTAGACCGTCCGACCCGGCTTGACGCG
>JASLMQ010000449.1 GCA_030746455.1 Candidatus Latescibacterota bacterium | reverse complement strand
TGGCGGCGCAGTTCACCTTCACAAAGGGTCCGGCGTGGCGTTGGCTTTGCCGATGGATCTCTCGCGCGATCAACTCCTTGCCCGTTCCGCTTTCGCCCTGGATGAGTACCCGGCTTGATGTGCCTGCCACTCTGCTGATCTGCTCTCGCACCGACTGGATGGCCGAACTGTCGCCCACCATCTCGAACCGGCTCTCGATGCGCTCACGCAGGTCCCGATTCTCCTCCACCAGCACCGAGGTCTCCAGCGCGTGTGAAACGGCCAGGAGGACCTTCTCCCGAGAGAGCGGCTTCTCCAGGAAGTCGTAGGCCCCCAACTGGGTGGCCCGTACGGCGTCCTGGACTGTCCCGTGGCCTGAGATCATGACCACGGCAAGACCGGGACGCGCCTCGCGCATCTTCTGAAGCGCGTCGATGCCATTCATGCCCGGCATCACGATGTCGAGCAGTACGCCGTGCACCTCTTCCCGATCCAGAAGCCTGAGTGCCTCCTCGCCGGACGACGCGCAGACCACGTGGTAGCCCTCGCCCTCCAGGATGATCTCCAGTGAGCGCCTGATGTTCCTCTCGTCGTCGACCACCAGCACGGTGTGTCGGGTCATAGGTCCACCTCCGGGTGTTTCGGGGATCTATCCTGAAGGGGGAGGACGATCTCGAACTGAGCGCCCCCTTCCGGCGCGTCCGTCACCACAACACGGCCGCCGTGGTTCTCCACGATGCTGCGCACAACGGTCAGCCCGAGTCCCATTCCGTCCTCTTTGGTGGAGAAGTGGGGCTGGAAGATCCGCTCTCTGTCTCCCACAGAGATGCCGGGGCCCGAATCGATGGCAAGGAGTCTCACCTCAGCCTCCGTCGACTCGGTGCGGATGGTGAGCGTCCCGCTGTCCCCAGCGGCCTCGATACCGTTCTCGATCAGGTTGATCAGCACGCGCCGCATCTGTTCCACGTCCAGGTCCACGTCGGGCAGGTCGACACCGAGATCCAGACGGATTCGCGCTTCGGGATAGAGCCGGACAACGTCTTCCACGACGTTGGCCAAACTGTGCCGGCTGAGCGAGAGCGACGGCATACGCGCAAACTCGGCGAATTCCTGGACCAGGCCGCGGAGGGTCTCCACCTCTTCGGTGACGATCTCGGTGCAGTCCTCAACGAGCTTCCTGTAGGCCGGATCGTTGCCACCGTACTTGTCTCTAAGCTGCTGAACGGTCAGCTGGATCGGCGTCAACGGATTCTTGATTTCGTGTGCGAGGCGCCGGGCGATCTCCTGCCAAGCGGCGATCTTCTCGGCCTCCAGGCGCTGACGCCGGTTTTCCTTGAGGTCTTCCACCATTCGGTTGAACGACCGGATCACCAGACCGATCTCGTCGTCCCGTCCCGGTGGAATCTGGTAGTCGAGGTTGTCTCTCGCCAGCTCCCGAGTTCCCTTCACGAGGGAATACAGAGGCCCCGTGATCTCGAATCCGATCCGGATGCCGATGAGAGACGCTGCCAGAACAACGGCGGCCGCAACAGCAAAGGAGCCCAGCAGGAATTGGCGGCGGAGATCGGCCTCGATCATCATTCTGAAGTGTTTGTAGGTCTGTGCGGCGTGCTCCACGCTGAGTAGCTCGTCGAGGGGTTCGGTGACGACGAGCGCTGCAACCTGCCTATCGCTCCGATGGATCGGGATCACCAGTTGCAGGAGCTCGGGATGGTCGGGGTCCCTGAGCACTTCCGGACTCTCGGAGCCCTCGACGCCACGCGCCTTCGCCGCGTGCCCACCCTCCAGCGGGACGAAGCGGTAGGACAGGTTCTGCAGGACGGCATCACCGAAGACGTCCTGCAGGCCGGCGGTGTCAAGATCCTGGTACGCGGCGCTCAGGAGGGCCGATCCGACCAGCTTGTTCCCGATTTCGGTGAGGACCGCCTTTCGACTGTTGTAGCTTTTCTTCGCCAGTTCCAGCGCGTTGTCCAGTACCTGCTCGATCTCGGAATTCACCCCGATTCGCAGGCTCTTGTCCAGGAAGTACCTCGCGAGAAGCGAGAGCACGAGTGTCGTGGCGAGCGCCAGCGCGATGAGTGCGATGATGATCCGCCACCGCAGCGAGAGAGATCTCATTGCAGGTCCTCGACCCTGAATCGTGCAGCTTCAAGCCACGGTGTGCGCTCTGAAGGACGGTTCAGGGAGATGAAAAGCTCCAGAAAGCTACCCTTCTCCAGAAGGTTGAGCCATTTTCGGGTCCGCCTCTCCTGTTCCGGCGATATCGGATCGACGTTGGCCCTGACCTTGAGAACGATTTCCTCGGAGGTGGTAGGAACCCGAGCGAGGGCGATGCCCTCCAAGTGCGAGCAGAGGCTGTCGGCCGCCTCGAAGTCGGCCGTGAGAAGGGTCTCGGGTACGCTGATATGGCGGTGTACACGGAACTCCCCCTCCCAGATGTCGTGATCCAGGCGGATGTGAAACGACTTGGGCCCGGTCTTTCGGCCGCTGGAGGTCATCAGCTGGAATTCCAGGACGATCGAGGTGGTCATACCCGATGCGATGGCGTCAAGCACGCGCTGAGAGAACAGCGAATCGAAGGCGATGTCAAGCGTGAGGGTGTCCTGCCGGACATAGATCCGCCGCTCTGCCAGCGTCGCGGTGCCAGCCCACGAGGCCGTTGGAGCGGCGGAAAGGAGAAAGAGGCCCAGCCAGATCACACATCTCTGTCCAAATGCCTCTTTCATACCTGACTTCATGACTCCCTGCGGCGTGCAGTGTCTTCAGGATGTGATTCTCAGAGGTCTACGTTGATCCCTCCGAAGCGATGGGACTTGACGATCAGCGTCCCGGTGGAGATACCGAGGCTAATGTCGACTCGGTTGAACAGCAGGATGCCGACTCCCGCCGTCCAGTCTGAATCCCTGCGGACCGTTCCGTCTATGGGTCTCCGAACACCAGCGCCTTCCACGAACGAATAGAGCCTTCCCAACCCTCCCAGCGATATGGAATAGAGCAGCTCCGCGGAGGCGAACTGGGCCCCACCTTCCGGTCCCAGCTTCCTCCTTTCGAGCCCCCGGAGCTGGTTGGGCCCATCCAGATAGAGCCTCTCATAGAACGGCGGAGACCCCAGAACCGTACCCGCTCTTCCCCCGACCGACAGGATCTGGCCCGGCAAGATGGAGATATGGCGGTAGATCTCGGTGCGCAGCCGAAGGAAATTGGCGGTTGATCCAAGGTACTTGGGGGAGAAGCTCGCCTGCAGGCTGGCGTCCGTTCCGGGCGTGCTGCCCCAGGCCCGGCCGATGGAGCGGCGGTAGAGGTCCAGGCCGAAGGAGCTCACCTGCTTCCGTCCCACGGCTGCACCGACCTCCTGGGCATACAGACCGCCACCCGTCGGCACCGTCGGCTCTTGGAATCCCCCGACCTGAACGTCCTCGAACGAGTACTTGAGAACCAGGCGGAAGTTCCCGCCAACCGGCTGGCCGATACCCACGTGGCCCCCGATCCGTTCGAGGTCGTAGCGTCCACGAGCCTCCGGATCGCGGCTTCGGTAGAGGTCTCGATCCGACGAGGACGTGAAGGCCTTGAGGTGCAGCGAATAGTCGGACCCGGAGATCCAGGGATCGGTGTAGCCCACGGACCAGGACTTGAGACGCTCTCCGAGGGTCCATTGGGCGCCGAT
>JASLMQ010000448.1 GCA_030746455.1 Candidatus Latescibacterota bacterium | reverse complement strand
TCGAATTCCTCCACGATGTCCATCGCCGATCTCGCATCCGTGTTGCTGTGGATCAGGGCGGCCCCCAGATAGCTCGGTACGTCGACCGTGACCTCATCCTGATACTTCTTCTCGATCAGGGGAAACTTGTGGGAGTTCCCGCCACGCTTGAGCAACACCCGATCCAGGTTGATCGTCGCGTGCATAGTGCGTGTGTAGTTGGTGTTCAGCTTCACAGGCTGTCCGAGCGGATCGATCACCCCGCCCCCGTAGAACCGAAGCGCGGTCAGGTAGTAGCACTTGCACTCGTACGCCCATTGCTGTTGGAGGAACCCGCCGTGATAGGCACTCGCAAAGGTGAGGATGTCCGGGTTCAGGTCCCGGTACCCGAATCGCAGCCGCTCGAACTTCTGGTCGAAGCAGATCACCCCGCCTAGCCGACCGATCGTAGTGTCGAAGACCCTGGGGCCGTCACCCGACCGCAGTCCCTGGTTCCGCTCGTTCTCCGTCAGGAACGTCTTGTGGTACACGCCGATCACTGTGCCGTCAGGCCCGACGAACGCAAGCGAGTTGAACACGTCATCGCCTTCTCGCACCTTGATGGATCCGGCCACGTGACACGACTCGGTCCTGGCGAAATCCTGGTACGCGGACAGGAACGGGCCCGGCTGGTCCACAGTCTCGGCCGTTTCCAAGGTCAGGCCGAACGCTTCGACAAGCTCACAGGTCAGCACCAGGTCCAGGTTGTATCCCTTCAGCGAGTCTAGGTCGCTTCGGGTCATCCGCAGCACCTTCTCCATACTCTCGGGTTCACCCCGCTTCAGGTCGGCGAACGCATCGAACTGTATCGACCCCACCCTTACGAACTTGGCCATAGCCTTCTCCTTGCACCGCGCTCCAGGAACCTTGCGTAGCCCCTTGCTCCTCAGGTATTGCTCACGCGTCGCTCCACAGCGGCTCGGGAATCTCCTCGGGGATGTCGATGGGATACGTCCCTCTCTCGTGTGCAGTCTCAAACAGGGCTCGATAGTTTGCCTCGGGCGTGCCCACCACCACGCTGTGGCTGGAGCTGAGGATCAGCCCGCCGCCCGGAGCACAGTGTTGCATCGTGAATAACGCCTGCTGCCGGACTTCGTCGGGCGTGCCACGACGCAGCGTGTCGGTCGACACCCCACCCCAGAGCACCAGCCGGTCGCTATAGAGCGCCTTGATCTCCTCGATCTTCTCCACCGGCTGAATCGCCTGGTACGCGTCCATGCCGGCGTCCACCATCTGGTCGAGGATCTGCCGGTTGTTGCCGCACGAGTGAAAGAGGCAGGGCAGCCCGAACTCGTGCACGATCTCGCACATCCGCTTCATCGCCGGGGCGTAGATACGGCCGAAAGCGAAAGGTGACACGAACGGCCCCGAGTTGAACCCGTAGTCCGCCCCGATGGCCACGCCGTCGACACCCAGGTCGGCGAACGGCTTCAGCCTCTCCCGCAGCCCCTCCGCGCCTCTCAGCTGCTCTTCGGCCACCGCATCCGGTTCCTCGGCGACGCGAACGAACCGGTCTTCGCTCCAGCCCGTCATGTAGCCGAGCCCGGAAAACCGTCCCGGTCGACAGAAGACGAAGTGGGTCTCTCCCAGCTTCTCGACCACGTATCGTGTCAGCTCGAGCTCCGACTCGTGGAGGGAGTTAGGCAGCCTGAAATCGCTCCCCCGCCCCGGTCTGTCGCCGCGCCGGTGCAGACCGATGTCCTGGGTCTGGTGGGAATACTTGAGGATGTTCCCGCGGTCGTCTTCCCAGGTATCCGCGTCGAGCTGTTTCGGCTTGCTGAACGGAAAGTCCTCGTGGGGCACCGCGTTCACAGGCACCATGTCGAGCCCCATCGCCAGCGTGAACTCGACGATGTCTCGCTTCATGCTGTCGACAACCTCGTCGCGCCGGCCGTCCCACAGAGCCTCGTGGTAGCGCCGCTTGGCCCGCCAGAACGTCTCCCTGCCCAGCACCTCGCCGATCACACTGTGATCCGTGGCGAACTCGCCCGTGGGCACGCGGTCCGGCTCGCGGAACCCGAGTGCCGCGATCACTCGTTCCTTTGCGTTCATGTCACGTCCATCCAGATATGGCTCAATTGACGCGCGCAAGATAGCGCGCTCGGGCAGGCAAAGCAAGAGGCCCCGGAGGGCGACTCCAGGGCCTCTCGACTGGTCCGTAGGGTCACCTCCGGGCTAGAACTTTCCCAAGCCAGGACCAGCGGGACTGACGTAGGAGGCACCAACGCCGCTGTCTACTTGCTGGATTATGGCAAATGAGCCCCAGATAACGGGCCCGATCTCGGTATTATCCGCAGCACACCAAACGCCGCCAACCTTGGTCGCGTCCTCCGGCGCCGCAACGATCTTGACGAAGTACGTCCAGCTGTCCTTCCCCTTGCCCCCCTGCATGTGATTGGTGGTCCACGCTCCAGAGCCTGGGTAACCAGCGTGCCCTGGATGCCGGTCGAGCTTCAAGTCGCCATCGCAGTCCGTATTGCTGAGCCAGGCGTTGTTCCACTTCATCACCAGCTTGACGTCGCCATAGTTAGCCACGCACCATTCGTGGCCTGCGCCGCCGGGTCGGTAGTATGGGTGATAGTCGCAGTAGCTGCCATTGAAAATGTGCGCCTGATAGTTGTAGCCCCACTTGCTGTAGCCCGTTGCCAGTGGTTTGCCATCGGGCGTTTCTAATTCGCCGCCTTGTATGGTTTTGCAGCCGGTCTTCTTCGCCAATGGCTGGTTCAGAGAATGACCGGGTTGGTCCTGCGAGACCGGCGTCTCTGTGCCACAGCCGCAGAAGACCAGGAAAGCTGCCAGTAAGCCGACAGGCATCAGATATGACTTCTTCATCGCCGCGCCTTCTTTGTCTTTGTTGAGAACGCCCACCATTACCTCTGGATCCGAACGGGAAAACCGCACGTGCCATCTCATCTTCGGCAGTGCGGCTATCTTGTACGGGCCGGCCTCTTCCCCCCGAACCCTCAACTACCCCGGCTTACCGGTCGGCCTGACGAGGACCCACAACTTTGCGTCCCTGGCTTTCGCCAGGTTTGCCCTTCTCGGATGAATCTCAGGATATCACAGACAGAGCTCCCCCGAGGGGACCCACATCTGGAATCCATTATGTGGTACTACGAGTTCGACCCTCCTACAAACAGAGACAAACCTCAGTGTACCTTTCCAATCAAGCAGGGCCACCTCTCGTCGTTCGATGTCCCGATATCCACCGGAACACGGGCAATCAGCGTGACATCCTCGCCCAGCCCTGGGCCGGACCATGATGTAATTGCGGGGAAGATAGGACGCACAGGAGGGCAGAGCAAGAAGGGATGTCACCGGCAGGGAGATCCAGGCCCTTCCGACTGCTACGGTAAGTACCTTCGTGTCTTGGTGCATCTATCGGTGCTTGCTGATTCCATCTGTCGCCTGGTCAGGCCCACCGCCCGTCTTAGATCCGCCGCCTTAAGATTGGCCCCCGTGAGATTTGCGCCGCCGAAACTCGACTTCTTGAAGGCGACGCCACTGAAGTTCGCATTGCTGAGATCTGCACGGCTGAAGTTCACATCGTTGGCGCTCGCCCGGGAAAGGAATGCGCCATTGAGACTTGCACTGCTGAGATTCGCACCTCCAAGAAACGCGCCGTCCAGGTTGGCCTCGGACAAGTCCACGCCCTTGAGGTTCGATCCTCTGAGATTCGCACCGAGGAGGTTCACGCCACTGAGGTCCGCACCGTGAAGGTCCGCCCACCAGAGGTCCGCCAAAGCGAGGTCTGGGCGTATGTCAGGATTCTCGTCCCGCCACTTATTCCAGATGTCCACTCCCTTCTTGAGGATGGCGAGATGCTCCTCCATAGCCATACAGCTTATCTCCGTATCCGGCGGGGTCCTGGACACCCATCACCGACCCCCAACACAACCCGCGCCACACCTCACCCGCTTGAAGCTTGCCCCGCAATCACGCTATTCCACGCAATCCCAGGTCCATCGTGGTGGTCGCGTTCCCAGCTTGGGTTGGGACCGGCAGCGTTCACTTCGCGACCTTCGGATTGTCGCCGTATACGTTGCTGTACACCTTGGTGTTCCCAAACGAGCGGACGGCCCGTCTAGGGCTGCGGTGTTTCGGAAACCAATTATGGTACACCTCACAGCCATCCTCCGGTACACCACGGATCACCACGGGTCTCTTCGGAGCCCGAAAGGTGTTGTTGTAGATCTTGATCGACGTCCCAGCGATGTCTGTGCCGTCCCGCCGATCACGCCCTCCGTGCATGTCGAAACAATGGCTCAGCGATGCTCCGAGCTCGACGTTATGCCGGGCCACGTAGCTGGTACCAGGGCGGCCCGTGCCGGCGATCGAATGACGGTTCCAGTCAAACAGATTGTACTCGATCAACCCGGATGCCTTGTCAAGAACCACGCCGTAACCCAGGCCGTTGTATTGGCAGTGGTGAATGAAATTGTGGTGGATATGATGGCCCTCGCCTCTGACCAGATCAACGCCGCCGCCCCCCCAGGCCGAGACCTCGCAGTTATCCACTTCCAGGCGGGGATGGCTGCTCCTGATGCCGTGCGAAGTAGGAAACTTGTAGTAGTAGGGATGCCCGCCGCCGCCGGGACCAAAGGCCCGGCGGTGATGCTCGAGGTAGCGCTTGGGGTTGGGACCCCGGATACGCAAGCCGGTGATACGTACGTTCGGGCCGGTGGCGCGGATCATGACCGGCGTCTTCAGCGCATCGCTGGTGAGGAGCGCGCCTCTGGAGCCGTCGTGCCCGCGATTCCCGGCCAGGGTGACGCCTTCGGGCACTTCGAGGACGAGTTGCTCGATGTAGATACGGGCGGTCAGATCAATCTCTGTCTCCCCGGAGATGAATACGACCTGACCTGCTCTGGTCTTGGACAGCGCGTCCAGCAAGGCATCCAGGTCTTTGACCGCGTAGTCGCCCCTTGTGATGATGCTCGCATAGCCGCTTCCGCCGCCGATCGGCCCGCGTTCGTCAGGTCTGGCTCCATAGACAACGTTGTCGATCTCCACCCACGTCGGCTCATCAGCAGCGACACAAGGACAAGCGATACACAACAATGCCAGTGCAATTGACAGGGATTTCATCCAGTCTGTGACCTCCACGTAGTCTGCAGATACTCTCAACTCCTGGCCGTCCCCAACCCCCAGACGCAAACGGAACACACCTCCCCAGGTCCACCGTGGACGCCTTCCCGGCTCCCGTCCGGACGTTTCGGTCCCTGCAATCATCAACGTCTACCTCTTGCCCACCTTGCCCGGTCTACCCTTCCTCCACCCGCAACACCACGCACGTCATATCGTCCGACTGCGGCGCGTCGCCCCGCGGAAGGCCGGCACGGCGTCGGTCCGCTCCATCCCGGTCGGCCAGCACCCTCTGCACGGTCTCGTGGTCCTGGTCCGAAGATTGCGGTGGCGGGTCACCAGGGTGTTGTGCCGTGCACTACCTGTCAGACACGGCCACCGGTGGGGTAGCACCAGGTTGCCGCACCAGACAAGGGACCTCGAGTCCTCCCACCATCGCCAGGACCGTCACTCCACCAGTTTGTCCTGCCCCAGGCTCTTGCTCTTCTTCTCCTTCTTCTGTTTTCGCTTATCCTTGAGGCTCATCTGGGCCTTCTTCTGCTGCTCCCTTCTGGCTTTGTCTTTCTTTCCCTTGTCAGCCATGTCCGTTCCTCCTTAGGCTTTGTGGCATCTGTGGGCGTCTCACGACTCCGTGTTTCTAAGGCTCACTGCATGGCTTCCGGATCTAGCACGACATGCGGCAACTCGGTTCGGCGCACTTGGTCTTTATCTGGAGGCCCATCAGTGCCACCCAACGCAAACGAGGGGCACCCCCGTATGTCCGAAGTCCGCCCCGCAATCCCAGGTCCTTCGATGTCATCCCCGCCCGGCTCGGACCTCGCTCTGCTACAGTGTAACGGGGTGAAGATAGCGTGAGCAAGACCCCAGGGCAAGCGTACAGACAATGGCCCCGAGAAGTGGCCCCCGGGGCAGAGAGTGACGTGTAGAACTGGCGGCGCCTGTGTTCTGGTCTCCTGCGTCTCTCAAATCCCGTACATCACAAACCTGTATATCCCTCCCAATCGCCTCTCCCGCCTGAACACGCCTCCACCTTCCCGGGATCCTGCCGGGTCCGTGTTCCCCTCGATGGTATGCAGGACCTGGTCGGCCGGGTTCAGGTGATCGACGAATCCCACGTGGTAGACCCTCTCGACCACCCCCACCTTGCCGTAGAGCAGGAACAGGGCGCCGTCGGGAACGTCGCGGTCCAGGTGAGGCCCCGCTGGCCGGCTCACGACAGAGCCCCCTTGGCATCACGCCTTGGGGGCTTCGCTTTGCACACATGGGGGGCAACGCAAGCAGGGATGCTACCGGCAGGAGGGCATGGCACTGGGATGCTGGCCAGCCGGCCGTACGATTGCCGGGTGGCGCCGCCACAGCTGCCAACATTTAACTTCGGCACTGGGCGGCGGAGATTCGAGCAACGTGACCGTCAATGGCCTCACGACAACGCACGGTCCGTTTGAGAATCGCATTGACACGCCGGCCACCAGCTGACTATACTGAAGCGTATCATCCCCAACATGGCGGCGAAGAGTTCGGGGTACCGTGAGAGAGGTACCCTTTTGTGTTTCTCATCGGGAGAGAGCTTGACAACGGTCACCCAGGGGCAGCTGACCAAGACGGTGGCCGACGAGCTGGGGGTGCCGACGAAACTTGCCCAGCAGATGGTTTATGCAGCCATTGCCCGGGACCGGAGGACGTCGACGGCCAGGTCTACGTGCTGGACGGCAGAGGCAAGATCACGGGCGCAACCGACCTGACTTCCCCGGTGTCCCACGTCATCGGGCTGGACGAGGAGCTGGCGGCGGTCTCTGCTGCAACAGTGGTCGTTGCCAT
>JASLMQ010000447.1 GCA_030746455.1 Candidatus Latescibacterota bacterium | reverse complement strand
CGACTCAGGAGCGCTTCGGCGGCTTGAACGTGCTTGTCAACAACGCCGGCATCGGGATGAACACATTGGTCGATGAGCTCGGGATGGATGATTACGACCGCGCCATGGACACGAATGTTCGAGGCATGTTCCTGGGGTGCCGATACGGGGTGCCGATGATGAAGGCTCAGGGGGCCGGATCGATCATCACAACCGCGTCGGTGCACGGTGTGCAGGGCCGGGGCCGGGATTCGGTGTATGCGGCCACGAAGGGGGCGATCATCGCAGGGACACGGGGCTTCGCCGCGGAGCTGGCACCATTCTCGATCCGCGCCAACGTGATCAGCCCCGGGGCCATCTCGGTCCGAGAGGGCGGGCTGCCGAGACCAAAGGGACTCAGCGACGAAGACTGGGAGGAGTACATACGGCTCTTCGGCGATCGCGCGATGGACCACCACCGGTACTTCCAGCCGCTGGAGGCCATCGGTCTTCCGGAGGACATCGCGTACTGTGCGGTCTACCTTGCTTCGGACGAGTCGCGTTTCGTAACAGGACAAAACTTCGTCATAGACGGAGGGCTGACGTCCACCCTGAGCCCCTTTGCGCTCGAGGGCTCTCGCGAGAAGGCGCAGGCGTCCAGGGAAGAGATCCGGGCGTGGCTGGATGCGCACAAGGCAGAATAGGGTAGACAACATGAGTACGCAGCTAGATCCGGCCGTCGGGCCGGACGTGCGGACCGTTGGATCAAGGCTAGAGCTGTTCCTCGACGACTGGCTCGTCGACGAGATGAACGGAATCGGTTTCCGGATGCATACGCCGGTCTCCCGGGAGGTCGCCCTCGACTTTGACCGCCCGTGGGAAGGGCCGTTCAGTTACGATCCCGTTGTGGTGAAGGAGGGGGACCTATACCGGCTGTGGTACCGTGGATGCGGACCCGAATGGGAGGATCAGGTCACAGCCTACGCCGAAAGTGAGGACGGTGTCACATGGACCCGTCCGACACTGGGGATCCTCGAGTTCAAGGGCTCCAGAGAGAACAACATCGTGCTCGAGGGCAGCGCTGCCAAAGCGCTGTGCGTCTTCAAAGACGGAAACCCCGCTGCGCCTGACGCCGAACGCTACAAAGCCATCGGAGTGGGCTCAAACTGGAGAGGACGCGCAACGCTACGGGGGTTCGTATCGCCCGACGGGCTTCGCTGGGAGATACTGGACCGGGACCCCATACTGGTCGCGCCGGACGACCCCTGGCCGATGTTCGACTCCCACAACGTCGCATTCTGGGACGATCTCCAGGGACGCTACGTAGCCTACATGAGAGGCTGGCTACCGCCGGGCATCCGGTCGATTCGGCAGAGCGCTTCCTCTGACTTCCGGACCTGGTCCGAGCCGGAGTTCATCGATATGGGCGATGCGCCGGTGGAGCATCTCTACAAGAACGCCTGCACAACATACTTCCGTGCTCCGCATCTCTACCTCATGTTCCCGAAACGATTCGTGCCCGAGCGAAAGCTCCGAACGGACTGGGAGGCGGATGGCATCTCCGAGAGCGTGCTCATGACCAGCCGGGACGGCGTGCACTGGTACCGGCAGTTCATGGAAGCATTCCTGCGTCCCGGACCCGATCCGAACAACTGGACCGACCGGAACATTTACATCGGCGTGGGCATTGTGCCCACCGGCCCAACGGAGATCTCCCTCTATCACATGGAACACTACAGGCATCCATCGGCACGGCTGCGACGGGCCACACTTCGCACGGACGGATTCGTCTCGGTAAACGCGCCTTACTCAGGAGGAGAACTCGTGACCAAGCCGCTGGTGTTCGATGGTAGTGAATTGGTCATCAACTTTTCAACCTCTGCCGTAGGCAGCCTGCGCGCGGAGCTACAGGATGATTCGGGCCATGCCCTGGAGGGATACCGGGCATCCCAGAGCGTCGAGATCTATGGAGATCAGATCGAGCGGGTTGTGGCCTGGCAAGAGGGGAGCGACGTGAGTTACCTTGCGGGAAAGCCGGTTCGGGTCCGGTTTGTCATGAAAGACGCGGATCTGTACTCGATACAATTCAGAAGCAAGTGAAATCCCCTTCATCCTTCCCGGAGTTCGGGAACCCGAGCAGGCAGAGGAAGGGACAGCGTGATGGCATCTACACGAGGAATGCCGGGTATCGAAACGATGATTCTCGATGCCAATGTTATAACGGTAGACGAACACCAACCTCGTGCGGAGGCAGTGGCGATCGGCCAGGGGCGGTTCGTGACCGTGGGTACGACGGACGAGATCCGCGCTCTGGCTGGGCCGAAGACCGAGGTGATGGATCTCGCAGGGAAGACGGTGGTGCCGGGATTCATCGATGCACACCTCCACGCGCTGGGGAGCGGCGTGAGCCACACCATCTCGGTGGACTGCGACCTTCGGTCGATCGGCGAGATCCAGGCGGCGTTGCGGGAGCAGGCAGGCGAGACCCCCGCGGGAGAGTGGGTGCGGGGGTTCAAGTTCGACGACATCAAGACAGCCGAGAACCGGTCGTTGACACGGCAGGACCTGGACGCGGCGAGTTGCGAGCATCCTGTGTTCGTCAGCCACCGGGGCGGACACACGTTCTACGTCAACACTGTGGCGCTAGACCGGGCGGGGGTAACGAAGGAGACGGCTGATCCTCCTGGAGGCAAGCTCGAGCGCGATGGGGAGACGGGTGAGCTCACGGGGGTGGTGCACGAGCGGGCGTCCGGGCTCGTTCGATCCGATATGCCATCGGTGACCGCCGAGGTGCGTCGGGAGGGCCTGAGGCGCATCTGCCGGATGTTCAATGCCGCGGGGCTGACGAGCGTGCACGACGCAAGCGTCTCTAGCGCAGACCTGGAGACCTACCAGGAGGGCCTCGCAGCAGGCGAGCTGACGATGCGGGTCTACATGCTGATGTCGAGCTCGTGCTTCGGCGCCCTGCGAGACTCCGGCGTACGAACGGGTTTCGGGAACGAAATGCTCCGTGTCGGCGGCATCAAGTACTTCGCCGATGGAGCGATCGCGGGTCGCACGGCGTGGCTGTCGGAGCCCTACGAAGGAAGCACGGACGACTGCGGGATTCGGGTGACGGAGCCGGAGGCCATCGAGGCCGCGGCGCTCGAGGCGCACCAGGCCGGGTTTCAGGTCTGCGTGCACGCGAATGGCGACGCCGCTATCGACATGGTGCTCACCGCGTACGAGACGGCCCTGGCTGCGTACCCGAGGGAGAACTGCCGACATCGGATCGAGCACTGCACGCTGGTAAACCCCTCGATCCTGGAACGGATGGCCAGGCTGGGGTGCGTGGCGACACCGTTCAACACCTACATCTACCACCACGGCGAGAAGATGAAGTACTACGGCGAGGAACGGCTCCGGTGGATGTTCGCGCATCGATCGTTCCTGGACTCGGGGATCATGTCCACGGGGTCGACGGACTACGTGCCCGGCCCGTACGAGCCGTTGATGGGGATCCAGAGCAGCGTGACGCGGACGGACCAATCGGGCAAGGTATGGGGGGAGAATCAGAAGGTCACGGTGGAGGAGGCGTTGCGGATCTACACGCTCCACGGGGCGTACGCGAGCTTCGAGGAAGACATCAAGGGGTCGATCGAGGTGGGGAAGCTGGCGGATCTCGTGGTGCTGGGTGATGATCCGACGGCGGTGGATCCGCACACGATCATGGATATCCCGGTGGAGATGACGATGGTGGGGGGGAGGGTGGTGTTTGGGGGGTGACCTCACCCCCTCACATCCCCCTCTCCCGGGGGGAGAGGGGGAAGTAGCAACAGGAGTTGCCAAGGGCGAAGGCCTGTTCGGCCCTGTGATCGAACCAGCGCGTACACGATGGAGAGCAGGTAGGTCTGAAAGAGAAGCGCCCCGCTCAGCTATGCTATTGAGCGGGGCGTTTGCGTTTGTGATTGGGCCTTCGGCTG
>JASLMQ010000446.1 GCA_030746455.1 Candidatus Latescibacterota bacterium | reverse complement strand
CCAGTCGCTCAGCGCCTCGAACTCCTTCAGGTCCCTACGCAATCCCGAAAGGGGATCGAAGTAGAGCCACGACCGGTAGCCCGTGGCGATCGCACGATCCATTCCCATCCCCTCACGCAGGGCCTCCAGATCTTCGACGCTCGAGGGAACGTCACGAAACGGACATTCCCCCACGAAGAGATTCACATCGACAATAGGCACATCCACCTCCACTCACTTTGCCTCTTGCATTTGGGATTTTTCATTCTGCATTTCCCATCCACCAGAGGCGGCTCCTCCCCACTCACTCCCGTGGGTGAAGGTACTCCTTCCACCCCTCGGCCGTTCCTTCTACCTTCCCGGCCTTCATCACCAGCAAGACGTTCTCCTGATCCGCCAGGACCGAGATGTCCTCCAACGGATCGCCCTCCACGATCAGCAGATCCGCCTGTTTGCCCGCCTCGAGGGTGCCGACCTGGTCCAGGATGTCGAGCGACTCCGCGGTATTCCGCGTACCCGTCACGATCGCCTCCATCGGCGTGAGCCCGCATCCCACGAGCTCCACGAGCTCCAGCATCGCGTCGCCCGGGCCGCCGTCGGTTCCCAGGCAGAGCTTGACCCCCATTTCACGCGCCTTCCGCACCCCTTCCCGGTGGATGGGATGGGCGTGCGACATTCGCTCGTGCATGTGCTTTGCCAAGTTGGGCCGGTTCAGCACGTGGTCGCTGGTAATGTAGAGCGTCGGCATATAGAACAGGTTCTTCGCCGCGATCCCTTCCAGCGCCTCGTCGTCGATCAATGCGCCGTGCGCGATCACGTCGCACCCCGCCGCGATCGACGCATCCAGTCCAGGCTGAGAGTGCGCGTGCACGGCCACGCGCTTCTCCTTGGAATGGGACTCCTCCACGAGCGCCGTGAGCTCCTCGAGCGTGTAGTCCTCCCATTCGACCTTCTCGTGCTCCCACATGAAGCCGCCCGTCGCCGCCGTCTTGATCAGGTGGGCGCCCGACAGGATCATCTCGCGAACGGCCTTCCGCACCTCCCACGGGCCATCGGCCGACCGGCCGCGCACGTGCCCCCCAGTCGCGTTGACCATCGCGGCCACGATCATCCGCGCGCATCCGGACACGTCCCCGGACTCGATCGCCCGGCTCAGGATCACGTTCTCGGGGCAGCCGCCCATGTTGGCCACCGTGGTCACGCCCCGCTGCAGGCACCGGCGCAGCTTTCCCACGGCTTTGAGACTCTGTTCCAGGTGACCGTGGGCGTCCAGCAAACCGGGCATGCTGGTGATGTGGATGTGCCCGTCGATCAGCCCGGGCACCACGGTCTGGCCCTTCGCGTCGATCCGCTCGGCACCCTCGGGGATGGACACGACGTCGCCCTCGCCGATCGCGGCGATGCGGCCGTCCTCCACCACGATCGTGGCGCCTTCCTTCGTATCACCGCCGGTGCCGTCGATCACCCGCGCGTTCACAATCGCCTTCGCACCCATCGCCAGGCCTCTCGAGTGACCTAACCGAACGCCCCGTCCTTCTTCATCGCCTCCAACGCGTCGCCCATCGCGGCGACCGTCTCATCGATGTCGGCCTCCGAATGCGAGAAGTTCGTGTAGCAGACCGAGTAGATGATCACCCCGCGTTTGAGCACCTCGCCGTTGAACTTGAGGAACAGGCCGCCGTTGATCTTGGGATCGGGATGGCTGAACGCGAGCTGGCCCACCGGCCCGGCGCCCCGGAACGATGCCGGGATGCCCAGCCGCTCGGCGTGCGCGTTGAATCCCTTGTGCAGCTGCTCACCCCGGGCCCAGAGGGTCCCGATCACGTTCTCCTTCTCGTAGACATCCAGAACCGCACGCGCGGCCGCGAGGCCGAGGGTGTCGCCGCCGAACGTCGACGAGATCGTCGATTCCTGGACCTTGTCCATCACCTCGGCCCGACCCACGTAGCACGAGAGCGGAACCCCGTTGGAGATCCCCTTCGCGAAGACCGCCAGGTCGGGCGTCACTCCGAAGTATTCCTGCGCACCGGCGCGTCGCAGCCGAAAACCCATCACGATCTCGTCGAAGATCAGCAGCGCGCCGTGCTTCTGCGTGAGCTCGCGCAGATCCGCCAGGAACGGGTGGCCGGCCTCGAGATCCCCGTAGCTGGAGGCCACGCTCACCGCGGAGATGTCGTCCCCCTCGGCTTCGAACGCCTCCACGTAGGGCTCGATGTTGCCCCACGGCACCGACCGGTAGGTCCTCTGCGTGGCCTCGGGCACGCCATGCCTGGACATGTTGTTGATCCAGCCGTGGTAGCCACAGTGGAAGATCAGGTCGCGCCCCGTGAAGGCCCGGGCCAGACGGTGGGCGGCCGCCATCGCCTCTCCCCCGGTCTTGAGGTATCGAACCCGCTCCGCGCTGGGCAGCACCTCGACCAGCTTCTCGGCGACCTCGAGCTCCAGGGGATGCGGGTAGCTGAAGATGATCCCGTTGTCGAGCTGCTTGCGGATCGCCTCGTCGACGGCGGGAAACCGGTATCCCAGCGAAACCGGGCCGAGGCCGTTCCGGAAGTCGATGTACTCGTTCCCGTCGACGTCCCACACCCTACAGCCCTCGCCGCGGACCAGGTAGCATGGTTCCACGCCCCGAAGCGCCTCCCGCGGCATCTTCGAGTGGGTCTGCGTGGCCATGGGGATGAACCCCACGGCCCTGTCGTGCATCTCCCACGATTCCGCTACCGATCGCTCGCCATCCGTTGCCATGGTATTCTTCTCCTTGGTTTTGGTGTCCGGCTATGCAGCCTGGTCTGTCGTCTTCATTCACCACAGGCCCGCCCCGCACAGATCCTGTCTCGGCCATAGGCCCTCGGGCCTGCCTACGCACTGATCGGTGTTCATTTGTGGTAAGGTTCTTCCAGGTTTGGGCTAGTAGCCATGGATATAGTGACCCGCTCCTGGAAACCAGATCACGTCGATCAGGACCGACAACGCCACCCCTGTCGCGTAGCCCGTGAGCACCCCCAGGAAGAAGGGACGGTAGCGCCTGTAGAGCACGGCCCCGCCCACGCGGAGGATGATCGCCTTGATCATCCACGCGATGAACACCGAGAACGTGGTCCAGTAGACATAGGACACGCCCGCAATCGGGAAACCGATGGGGTGGATCGGCCACCAGGAAAGCCGGTACTTGAGTAGCGTGAGTACGGCCATCACCGCCAGACCGATTCCGAAGAGAGTGAGACGCCACACGTCCACCCCGGCCGGATTACGCATGTCGGCCAGAGCCGTGATGAAGCCCGACTTGCTGTAGGACCGGAACGAATGGTAGTACCGGAAGTTGTAGGCCCCCTTTGTGTACCCGATATGGAGCGTGTAGAGAACCGAGGCCGCCGTGCCCGCGAGAAAAGCCAGCAGAATCGCGGCGAGCAAACGCCTGCGCCCGTCCTTCGGACAGGTATCGGCGATCTTGGTCGCGTGCGTCACGGCGGGCATGAACAAACCCTTGCCGTAGGACGCCAGGCCGTTGGAAAAGGCCAGCGCGGTCAGGCTCGAACCGGAGAGGTTTCGGGAGCCCAGGACCCGCGTCACCATCTCGTGCGCACCCACGGGCGTGCAGACGAACACCAGCCCTACGTCGGAGACGATGCGTGACACCCCGAGGTAGATCACGCCCGCAGCAGCCAGGTACAGGCACGCCACCCCGAACCCCATTCCCGATCGCCAGAGCCAGAACACCGCGAAGGTGAGACTCAGGATCAGCCCGATCGTGGCCGTCCGATACCCCACCATCTCGTCCGAATCATCGAGCCCGGAGTGCTGACCCAGCGTCTTGAGCAGCACACGCTTCAGATGGCTCCGCGCCGTCCACAGCCCCCAGCCGACGAGCATCGTGAACGCCCCGAGATTGAGCCAGTTGAACTCGGCGGACGAGTTCCACGGGGTGCTCGCGTT
>JASLMQ010000445.1 GCA_030746455.1 Candidatus Latescibacterota bacterium | reverse complement strand
TACATCTATTATTTTCAGCATCTTATACAAGACCCCTCAGGATCGGAAGTGCCCCTCGAGGCCGCAGATTGTAATGTTTCGTTATGTCTCTGAGGGGCACCCCGGCCAAACAGAAAAGGGAGGCCGCACCAAGCGTGCGCCTCCCAACGGGACACCAACGGAGTTTGCTGCCTTCGCCCACCAGGCGAAGGCCTAGATACCCTCGATCTGTTCCTCCAGTTCCTTGTTCCGCTCCTGTTGCTCCAAAAGCTCGCCCTTCAGGTGGTCGAGGTGCTCTTCGAGCAGCTTGACCTCCTTCTGCACGTTCTCCTCTTCGGTCTCAGCCGTCTTCCGCTCCTTGGTCATGGCCTTGTAGCGCATCTCGTTCTTATTGCGCAGGTTCTCTGCCTCGACCCTGCGCTGGTTGATCCTGTTCTTGTGGACCAGCGTCAGGTACTTGACCGCGATGACCAGTGCCAGCAAGATGACCGTCACAGTTTGGAGAAACATGCGCGTTACCTCCGCCCTTTACCCAAAATGGCCCACCTACGCCTTATGCTTGCTTCGCTTGAACTCGCTCTTGTACATGTCCATCTCGAGGTCCTGCTCGCGTCCCTGCTCGGTCTGAACCTCGCGCTGGGTGGCCGTAATCGTGTTCTTCAACTCGGAAACCAGCGCTTTTGCCTCAGCCACTCTTCCTGCAACCTGGTCGCGGAGCAACGCCTCGCCGTCAGCGGCCTGGCCCAGCTTGTCTGCCCTACCTTCGATCCTCTCAATCCGGGGCTGCTCCTCCCGGAGGAATGTATTGTAGTCCCCGATCACATACACAGTGTATATGATAAAGGCCAGCAAGACGACAACGTATAGCCACTCCATGTCCCGCTTCTCCTATCGTACTACCGAGTCCAGCCGCGGTCAGTTGACTCGCCCCCGCCTCTGACCCACAACTCCCTTGAATATACGCATTTATATGGCTTATGCCAAGTATGATGTGGAGTATGCCCAGTCAAGCTCCCCAGGCGGCGACCGATATCCCAGGCCAATTCAGCCCCACATGCCCTCGAGCCGTTCCTCGAGTTCATGGTTCCTCTTCTGCTGGTCCTCCAGCACCGCCCTCGATTCCCTCAGCTGCGTCTCGAGGAGGTCCCGGTCCCTCGTCAGCATCTGCTTCTGATCGTCGAGAGACTTGCGCTCTTCGCTGACCTGATCGCGCTGGTGCTGGTGCCTCTTGCACGCGTGCTCCAGCTCCAACAACTGCTGCCTGAGTGTGGCCGCGTGCTTCGTGATCAGGTAGCGGGTCGCGACCACGGAGAGCAGCGTCAGTAAGGCAATGATCTCGAGCATCGTGCATCCTCCCGACCGCGTCCCGGGTGCCTATGCGTGCTTCTTGCTGCTCCGGAACTCCTGCTTGTAGGTCGCCATCTCCAGCTCGTGTTCCGTCTTCCGGAGGGATTTGATCTTGGCGTCGGTCTCGGCCAGCATTTCCTGGATGCCCGCGATCTCTCCCCTCTCCGACTCCAGCCAGTCCCTCGCCTCGCGGAGCTCGTCGGTCTCCCGCTTCACCAGCCGTTCGAGCTTGCCGGCCTGCTCCTCGAGTTGGCGGATCCTGGGCTGCGCATCCTCGAGAAAACTCCGGTGCTCACTCAGCACCGAAATCGCGTATCCGAGCCCAGCCAGGATCACCGCTACCAGCACCAGAGTCATTCTCGGAATCTCCCCCTAACAGGCCCCCGATCCTGCCATCCCCGGGCGCTGGCCGGTCCAGCGCCCCGATCCTGTATCCACGCTTGAGCACAACCCGTGCCATCCGGCACCGTGACCGTTGCACCCGAACAGAGGTTACCCCAAAACACATATTATCAAAATGTTATGTCGAGACCGCCTTCTGCAGACGTTCTCCGGTCAGGCACGAAACCCAGACGCAAGGCCTTGGGGTGGTTGATATCCACCAGCGTATATCTTGTGGACTTGCTCGCATGCGTGTGAGCCCCGTCACCGCCCTCGGCCCGCACTTGGAGTACATATGACTTGACAAACATCGCGCCAGTCAGTACCATTTCAGGCGCCTTATCCTCCTTCGATTGCCTCCCCTTTAACCCGAAAGGAGGTGGTCCCCCTTGACTGCCGTAACCGTGATTCTGGGCGTTGTAGCGATGGTGCTCTTCATCCTCAACGTCTACCAGTACCTGGTCCAGAGGGCCGCCGTCCGGATCGCGGACATCCTCTATATCATGAGCCGCAATGTTCGCGAGAAGGCGGCCGAGGTCCGGCGCGATCATAAGGACGTCGAGATCGTAGAGGCCCATCTGTTCGACATCTCGACCTCGGCGAGGAGCCTTCTGCGGGCCCTCGGGCGCAAGGAGGAATCCCTCGGGCCCGATCCGGTGGTCGACTTACCCCCCAACGGCAACCGCCTGGACTCCGACAGCCTGCTGCGCCTGGCCGACAACATCGTGTACTCGGTGACCGAGGAGTCCCCGGATGCCGAGTGGAGTGAGGTCGTCGACAAGGCCCTGGAACGATTCATGGAGAAGGTGCCCACCCTCGAACGGGATGCCGCCAAGAAGATCGTAGCGGCCGTGGCCCGGCAGTCCGATCGGGACACGAACGGCCCCCTCACCATATCGGTCAGCGAACAGAGAAGCTAGCAAATCGGCCGGTGGCACTCGCCACCGGCCGAATCTCTTCCAGGCTCATCCTGCCGCACGCTTTCCCGACGCCCGCTGCGCGTGTGTCCGGACTGATCGTTGCGTGCCAGAGATGGCCCCCCGTCGGCCGCGCCCTGCCACGACAGCGCAGCCTACCCGTTTTCTCCCTCTGCCGACGCTGCCTCCACCATCGCCTCTGGTGCCGGCTCGGAAACTTGCATCTCTGCGCCGGCATCGCATTCCGCCTTGAAGATTGCCCCCTCTTCCACAATCAGGAGTCGGGTCTTGAGTTTCCCGATGAAGGCCGCCTGAGCCTGCAGGTGGACCTTCTCCTCGGCCTC
>JASLMQ010000444.1 GCA_030746455.1 Candidatus Latescibacterota bacterium | reverse complement strand
AGAACCGCCAACCGGGAATACATACGGCATTTCATCATTGACACGGACAGGCAAGCCGGCGAGGAGAACGGTTTGGAGTATGCTGAGACGTTCTGCCATGTGGATCGTGCCAGACCGACTGAGGTGAAAAAGCTTGAGGCGTATATCCAGGAAAACGCGCTGAACATCTGACGAAGCCGAAACCATACCGTGGATGGAGGCTTTCTAACCCCCATCTCTGAAGAAGCGGACGTGGGCTCCTTCCTGGAAGACAGACAAGAGGGCATGCCCAGATGAACGAACCGATCCTCTGGCGCGCAACCGACGTCCCCGATGCCTTCTGCACCGTGGAACGCGTGGGGGGCCGTACCCTCACCTACGGCGGCGACATCCGCATGGGCGATCTACGCAACTCGGCCGAGGCGGATTTCCTGGTCTACCGTTCGGTTCACAACGCGCACGACGAGGGCGGAATGAAGCCGTGCTTCCTCGGTGCGTTCACGGCGGAGGGGCAGCCGATCTGGAGCGCCGGCGGGGGAGGAACACAGCCCTCGCGCCCCGGGCCGGTTGCGATTCACGACTTGGATGGGGACGGGCAAACGGAGGTCGTGTGCTTCTTCCACGATGCCCGGGTCGACGCCCCCGCAACCAGCATGGCCGACGTAGTCATCCAGGTCCGCGACGGCGCAACCGGCCACGTCAAGCACGAGGCAGCGCCGGCCCGATTCCGGTCCCTCCAGGGGCAGGGGGCGAACTGGGCGCACCAGAGGATCCTGGTGGCAAACCTCCGCGGACTGCCCACCCCGCAGGACTTCGTTGTCAAGATCGGCGCACACCTGCTAGCGCTAGATTCCAGCCTGAACATCCTATGGGAGTACGAGTGTCCCTGGACCGAGTACGGGCATTGCCCCGCGTACATCCCAGCCGTCGGAGACATCGACGGCGACGGGAAGGACGAAGTGAACGGTGGCTACTTCCTAATCGACCACGACGGCGCGGTTCTGTGGCAGAAAGATCTGGCGCCCCACATGGACAGCGTGGCGATCGCGCCCTGGGACGATGACCGCATGCGTGCGATCTGCTCGGGGCACGGCCACGTCGTGGATGAGCGCGGGAACGTGGTGATGAAGCTTGGAGGAGAAAGGGTACCGCACGGCCAGGAGGTGCGCGTGGGCCGGTTCCGGAGAGGAGACAGCAGCCCGCAGATGGTCATCCGCTGGAACGCCCATTCCACGGAGATATTGGTCGTAGACGTGAAGGGCGTGCCGCTCGCTGAGGTAGACCTCAATCCCTCGCCCAACAACACGGGCATGGAGGTCGTGGATTGGGACGGTGAGGGCGCCCCGGCGGTGCTCTACAACGGCGGCATGCTGTGGGACCCGCTTCGCGGCATCGGTACGCCCCTTCCGGGACTACCCGCCCCCCAAGGGGTCGGCCGTATGGACTGGTACCACTGCATTCCCGCGGACGTGTGCGGGGACGCCCGCGAGGAGGTGATACTCTACAACCCGTGGACGACCCGGGTCTACCTCTACACCCAGAGCGACAACGACATGAGCGTATCCGCGGGCTTCAGCCCCGGCCCTCGTCAGGTCAACCCCCGCCTCATGGACTGACCCGACGACGAGCCGAACGGGATGCGAGGTACTCGTCCCCTCTCGTGCGAAGGCGACAGAAGGGAGCAGGAAGCATGAACGATCGTCCGAACATCCTCGTCATCCACGCGGATCAGCATCGGTTCGACTGCCTGGGAACGACCGGCAACCCCGATGTCCGCACCCCCAACATCGACGCCCTTGCAGGCGATGGCGTCACCTACGAGAACACGTTCTGCACCTACCCGGTCTGCACACCTTCGCGCTACTCCATGATCAGCGGCCTGTACACGCGTCAGCATCTCGGCTGGACCAATCATTCCACGCTGCCATCCGGGATCCCGACCTACCCGGGGGTGCTGCGCGATGCCGGATATCGAACCGCGGCGGTCGGCAAGATGCATTACACGCCGACCTATCTGGACGTGGGCTTCGACACGATGATCCTGTCGGAGCAGAATGGGCCCGGTCGATATGACGACGACTACCACCGCTGGCTGGTTTCAGAGGTGCTCTGTCCGTGCGTGGATCTCATGGACCAGGAACGGGAGTTCAGAGTCAACGCGTCGTCTGAGTACTGGGAGATGCTGGGCAACATGGAATCCGATCTCGACGAAGCGCATCATTCGACGACCTGGATTGCCGAGCATGCCCTGGAGCAGATCGGAGACTGGCAGGGAGGCGGAAATATGCTAACGGTTGGGTTCGTCAAACCCCATCATCCACATGACCCTCCGGCTCCCTGGAGCCGGATGTACGACCCGGACGGGCTCACGCTGCTGCCGGGATGGCTCGAGAGCACGCCGGCACGCGATGTGGCCAAAGCACCGGGGTATTTCCGCAATGCCGACATAACGGAGCAGCAGGTGCGCCTCGCTATGGCCATGTACTATGCCACCATCTCACAGATCGACCACCACGTGGGACGCTTCGTTGAGGCACTGAACGAACAGGGCCTCTTTGACGATACGCTGATCGTCTACACCGGCGACCACGGGGACTTCCTGGGCTTCCATCACCTGATCGGGAAGGGCAACCATATGTACGACCCGGTGGTGAGGATTCCGTTCATCGTCAAGCTACCCGGAAGCGCGCGCGCTGGAGAGCGCAACGCCGCATTGGTCAGCAACATCGATACCGCGCCACTCCTGTTGCGCGTCGCCGGATGCGACGTCCCGCGGACCATGGCCGGGCTCGACCTGACCGACGCGGAGGCGGATCGGGAGGTCGTCTTTACCGAAAACGATGGGGGCGCCTGGATCATGGCACGATCGGCGACCCGGAAGCTGCTCTGCAACGGACAGGATGGCTCGTGCCTGCTCTTTGATCTGGAATCGGATCCTTACGAAACCGAGGATGTGTCCGACGGTCCCATGTACCGTTCAGACCTCGATCACCTCACCTCGGCGCTCATGCGGTGGGGTGTCTTTGAGAGCAGGTCCCTGCCTCACCTGGACGAACGCGCCCCTCGCATTGCTGCGAACAACGTGCCCGATCTCGACGACGACCACCGGCCTCAGGTACACCGCTTCTTCCAGGAGCGAATGGCCGACTTCGGGTGCCCGGTCGATCCCGAGGAGCTGCACCGGCGTCATCCACGATGAGCGGGACGCCTGGGCCGCGTCACTATATGAGACATATGCAAGCGAGGGAACCTACCGCAGCGGAAGCTGCTGGAGGGGAACAACGGGGGGACTATGGACAAGCTTATCATCACGGCCGCTGTGAGCGGGTCGGCCCCGACGAAGCAGCAGAACCCGAACGTACCCTACACGCCCGAGGAGATCGCGAACGAGGCACTCGCGGCCTGGCGCGCAGGCGCGGCCATTGCTCATATACACGTCCGGGATCCCGAGACCGGCGTCCCCGTGACCCGTCTCGATCTCTTCCAGGAAGTGACCGAGCGCATCCGGTCAGAGAGCGATCTCATCATCAACCTCAGTACCAGCGGATTCCACCTCGACGGGCCGGACGCCGATGAGGTCCGCCTTCTGCCGCTCGAGGCAAAGCCAGACCTCTGCTCCCTGGACGTCGGCTCGCTCAACTTCCGGGGAGGTGTCTTCATCAACCGCGCGGACTGGGTCGAGCGCGCTGCCCAACGCATACGAGATGCCGGGGTCAAGCCCGAGATCGAGGTCTTCGACCTCGGCCACATTCGCCAGGCGAGACATCTCATCGAAAACGGACTGGTCGACGGCCCGCCCTGGCTTCAGCTGTGTCTGGGAATCAGCTGGGGAATCGAGGCCACGGTCGAGTCCTTGCTGGCAATGCGGCAGCGACTTCCCGACAACGCGCTGTGGTCCGTGCTCGCACCCGCGGCCGCGCAGCTGCCCATCACCACGCACGCCATGCTGATGGGCGGTCACGTTCGCGTCGGCTTCGAGGACAACCTGTATCTCGAGCAGGGAGTCAAGGCCGACAGCAACGCGCAGTTCGTGGAGCGCACCGTCAGCATCGCTCGCAGCCTGCTCCGGGAGGTGGCCTCGTGCGAAGAGGCGCGGGAGATCCTCGGCCTCTCTCCTTATCCTTCGCGGCAGACCTCTCGCTAGCCTCGATCCGACGAAATCGGGGGGTGCGAGTGGCGCGAAGCGCCTGGGGGTACCCAGGTTCCGCCTCGGGCCCAGGCCTGGATCCTTCATGCCTCCCTTTGTGAGCCAACGCCCGGGCCTTCCTCCACCTGGATATGCCTTTCTTTCGTGTCTTTCGTGGTGACCGGGTCCTGTCGAATCAAGGCTAACCCGGGGGCCAACCCAGCCTTCGTCCCCCCAGCACGTGCATGTGGATATGAAAGACCTCCTGTCCCGCGTCGGCATTGCAGTTCGCCACGACGCGGTACCCCGATTCAGCCACACCCACCGCCGCTGCCGCACGGTTGGCGGCCAGGAGCCATCCGCCCGCGAAGGCGGCTTCCTCACCGCCAAGATCCGTGAGAAGCGCCACGTGGCGCTTCGGAATCACCACGAGGTGGGTCGGCGCGTGCGGGTTGATGTCCTTGAAAGCCAGGAACTGGTCGTCCTCGAAGACCCGCTCGGCGGGTATCTCACCGGCGGCGATCCTGCAGAAGATGCAATCCGACATGGTCCATCTCCTCCCGAATCTCTTTGGGGGCTGGGGCTTCCTGCTACCCACTTTCGGCAGAGACGCAGACCAAAGTGGTCCACTCCCCCTCTCTGGCGCGCTCCCCGATGGCCAAACCCGCTTCGTGCAGCAACTCAACGAAGGCGTCGGCCTCTCGGGTCAGGATCCCGGCCAGTATGAGCCGCCCGCCCTCAACCAGGCATCCCTTGAGCTCGGGCACCAGGGGGCCCAGAACCCCGCTCGTTACGTTTGCGGCGACCACCTCGAACAAACCGTCGGTCGGATCAGTCGTGCCCTGGCGGAATCGGATCCGGCCCTCGACGCCATTGAGCGAGGCGTTCTCGCTGGCGTTCTCGATCGCCTGATCGTCGGTGTCGACGGCGATGACCTCTCGGGCGCCCATCCTGGCCGCGGCAATCGCCAGGATGCCCGAACCCGTGCCCAGATCCAGCACCCGGTCTCCTGGGCTAACCTCCTTCTCCAGAGCGCGAAGACAGGTGCGCGTCGTTTCGTGATGGCCCGTGCCAAAAGCCATCTTCGGCTCAATGGTTATACGGAATCCGCCTTCTGGCGGGTCAACGGGCTCCCAGGGGGGGCAGACTACCATTCGGGCCGTCGGGAAGACCGGCCTGAAGTGGGCACGCCAGGACCGGGTCCAGTCCTCTCGGGGCACATCTGAGGTATCGATCCGTACACCGGCCAGAGAGCCACTCTTCACGCCGCCGGTCTGCTCGAGCGCCGCAAAGCGGTGATGGATGTCTCTTAGGACCCGGCTCCGGTCACCGCAATCGGGGAAATACGCCGTCAAACGAACTGAATCCGCATCAGAACCATCATCGGCCTGGAGCCCGCAGCTGCCGAGGTCGAAGAGGGCCCCGGATACGGCATCGGAGGCGTCTGAGGGGACTTCGACGCACAGCTGGAACCAGGCGTCCAATGGCCCTCGCTTGTGGTCAGGGAGTGTCCGAATCCCGGCTCCGGTGCACCATGGAACCGGGTGGTACGAGAGGGGAGGGGAGGGTGAAGACCGCCCCAGGGGAGATCGAACTCGTTGCAGAGCGGGGCACCACCACCTGGTGGAGAATCCATGGCGAAGCGCCAGCGCAGGGGAAAGGGTCGCCCAAGTGGACTGGCCGGTATCCAGCATAGCCGCGTCGTGGAGCGGGTTTTCAGAATATAAGCTCGTGGTGAGGCTTTGTCAATCGCTACCCTGGAGGTTCCCTGCGGACACAAGAAAAGCAGCCCGTCCTTTTAATAGAACGGGCTGCTCTTGGCCGGCATCCCTGCGGGGGAATCCACATCCTGTGTCGTATCGGTGATCTGAGGGTTTCCGCGCCCGGAAGCCCTTTGCCTCACCAAATACTAATAAGTATATCGTCACATATCAAA
>JASLMQ010000443.1 GCA_030746455.1 Candidatus Latescibacterota bacterium | reverse complement strand
GTACATCAAGGAAGAAACCGTCCCCAGCACGCTCAAGCTGACGGACGTGCTGAAGCTCGACACCGATGGGGTCTGCAAGGGCGTCTTCGGTGGCGCGGGCGGACGCTACATGGTCGAGGAGCACCGTCGCGGCTCCGCCGGTAATATGCCGGGCTGCCACGTTACCGACGTGGTTGTGGCATTCTGGCAAGCGCTGGAGGACGGAGATGAGGCGCGGGCCCTGCACATCTACAAGGAGATGGCCCCCCTCTTCTTCTACGAACATCAGCTGCCGGGAACCTACAAGGAGGTGCTCGTGCGGCGCGGCGTGATCGACTGTGCCCTCAGCCGCAACGCCCCGGTGCCCACCGATCAGACCGGCTCTGCATACCTTAACGAGATTCTGAGCGACCTGCGCCCCCTGATGACATGGGAGTCCGGTTCATAGCGGACCTCCGAAGCCTCCCTGACAGTCGTCCTCGAAGCAAACATTGTGCAACGTACACTATGTCCTCGAGCGGAGGATCGAACATGGCTTCCGAATGCCCACACATCATCATGATCATGACCGATCAGCAGCGCTTCGACACGATCGCCGCTTGGGGATACGACCACATGGTCACGCCGAATCAGGACCGGCTGGTGCGCGAAGGCGTCTCGTTCCGCCAGGCCTATTGTCCGGGCGCGACCTGCATATCCTCCCGGGCGGCCATCTTCACGGGGATGTACCCACACACGACGGGCGTGTACAGCTTCGATCCCTGGTCGGACCACCGAAACTGGGTGCAGGACCTCTCGGACAACGGCTACTGGTGCGTCAACATCGGGAAAATGCACTTCTCACCTCGCGATGTGGACGGCGGCTTCCACGAGCGTGTCGTCGTCGAGAATCCCACGAACAAGACGCTCGACAATGGGGGTGCCGACGACGACTGGGGACGGTACCTCACCCTTCACGGACTGAAGCGCCCCAACGATCGGCAGCACACCGATCCCGATTGGATGCGGAAGTTCCAGGGCGTCCCCTGGCACTATGAAGAGCGCTTCCACAGCGACGTATTCATCGGCAACTCGGCCGTGTCGTGGATCCAAAACCATCAGGGGGACAGACCGCTCTTCCTGCAGGTGGGATTCACGGGGCCGCACGAGCCGTGGGACCCGCTGCCGCGTCATCTGGATCTCTACAAGGACAAGCAGATGCCACCGCGCGTGATGCGCGAGGGCGAGCTGGACGACAAGCCGCCCCAGCATCGGGAACATCTGGAGGCCTTCGCCAACGCGGGTGGCGAGGCGAGGATCGATCTGCGGCTGGCATCCGATTCTGATATCGGGAACATGCGGCGACACTACTACGCGAAGATCACCACCGTGGACGAAATGCTGGGTAAGGTGCTTGAGGCCCTGGATGAGCGGGGCTGGCTGGACAACAGCCTGCTGCTCTTCTGCTCCGACCACGGAGAGATGTTGGGCGACCATGGGCTGCCGTACAAGTGGCTGATGTACGACCCGATCGTCCACGTGCCTCTGGTGATCCGCCACCCGGGGTCGATCGACAGCCCGAGCGAGGTAACCGACCTGGCCTCACTGATGGACCTTGGGCCCACGGTCCTGGAGGCAGCCGGGATCGACGTCCCAACCTACTTCGAGGGGCGTTCGCTGATGCCCTACCTGAGAGGCGAAGCCATCGCGCCGCGAGACTTAGTGTTCTGTGATGACAACTACCAGATTATGATTCGCTGTCCCACGCACAAGATGGTCTACTACATCGGCCAGGCCGCGGGCGAACTGTACGACCTGGAAGCGGACCCCGGCGAGCTCTGGAACCGATGGGAGGACGCGGGATACGCCGTTGTACGGGATCAGATGAAGGAACAGCTTCTGTCCTGGCTTGCGACCAGCAACTACTACAACGCGGGCTACAAACGCAATCGGTCGCGACAGTACCGGATGCGCTGGCCCACCGAGACCGACCCGGCGCTGCACGGCCGAAGCGCGCAACCGAAGCAGGTGGATTGGCTGTAGGCAGAGAAGGAGAGGCCCTGGTGAGCGACACACCTTTAGGCCCGCTCGTGGTCTGCAAGGAGAATCCGCGCTACTTCAGTCGACCGGATGGCCGACCTGTCTATCTGACGGGTTCCCACACGTGGGCCACGCTCCACGATCGAATGCTCGAGGAGACCCCCGTATTCGACTACTCCGCCTGGCTGGATTTCATGGAGCGGCACAACCACAACTTCCTCCGGATGTGGGCGTGGGAACAAACCGCGTGGATGCAGTTTACCGACCGCCTGGTCAAGTACGGTCCGAACCGCTACAGGCGAACGGGCCCTGGCGGTGCCCTGGACGGGGGCCCGAGGTTCGACCTGACGCAGTTCAACGATGACTTCTTCGATCGGCTTCGGTCCAGGGTCGTTGCCGCGGGCGAACGCGGGGTCTATGTGGGGGTGATGCTGTTCCAGGGCTTCAGCCTGGACAAACGGGGCGAGCGTCAACCGGGCAGGAACGCCTTCGACGGCCATCCCATGAACGCGAAGAACAACATCAACGAGATCGACGGTGATCCGGACGGCAGCGGCACCGGGCACCAGGTGCACACTCTGGAAGTCCCTGAGATCACGGCCCTTCAGGAGACCTTCGTCAGGAAGGTGATCGACACACTGAACGACCTCGACCTTGTGCTCTGGGAGATCTCCAACGAGAGCCACGAGGGGTCCGTGGAATGGCACGATCACTTGATCGATTTGATCCATGAGTACGAGAGCACGAAGCCCAAGCAGCATCCGGTCGGTATGACGGGCGCACCCATCCAGAACCCGCCCTTGTACGCCAGTGCAGCGGAGTGGATCTCGCCGGTGGGCAAGCAGTACAGAAGCGATCCCGAGGCCGCGGACGGACGGAAGGTGATCATCCTCGACACCGACCACTGCGGCCACGCGAATGCGGACCCGAAGTGTCCGTGGCGGTGCTTTACGCGGGGCTTGAACTTCATCGCTATGGACAACTACATGGATGCTCGCTGGGGATCTCCGGCCGAACCGGATCCGAAGTGGGACGCGATCCGGCGGCAGATGGGCTACGCTCGCGCGTTCGCAGAGCGCATGGACCTTCATACGGCACTTCCGAGCGGCAACCTGTCTTCCACGGGATTCTGCCTGGCGTCCCCAGGCAAGGAGTATCTGGTCTACCTGCCGGACGGCGGACACGCGACCGTGGACCTCACGGCAGCGTCAGGAGAGCTGGCGGTCGAGTGGATGAATCCGTCCGACGGCTCATCCGTGGATGGAGAGAAGGCGGCGGATGGGAGTATGGCGGAGTTCGAGGCCCCGTTCGAGGGCGATGCCGTGCTGTTCATTCACTCTCCTGCCTAGGCGAGATGTCTCTTCCTGGCGTCAGTACTCCAGAACCACCTGAATGCACTGTTCCGGATGGCTGTGCACCAGCTCGTAGGCCTCCTGCGCGGCGGAGAAGGGAAAGGTGTGCGTGATCAGCGAGTCGAGAGGCATCTGCGGGAGTAGCCGAAGCGTGCTCCTCACACGCCGTTCGTAGTTCCATCTCGACAACAGGTAGAGGGGCGTGCTGTCGGCCTGCGCAACCTTGATGTTCACGCGCTTCATGTGGAAGTCTCGCGTCAGATCCAGTCCTGCGGAGTCATGAGAATACCAGCTCAGCGACACGATCGTCGACTGGTTCCGAATGACCTTGAGCGCCTCGTTCAGCGCCGATATCGCGCCGCTCGTCTCGATGACGACGTCCGCAAGCTCTCCCCCATTCAGGCCGCTAACACGGTTTGCGAGATCGTCACCCGGTTCCAACACCTCACCTGCCCCCATCCGCACCCCGGCCTCCCGCCTGATGTCGATCGGATCGATCGAGAGAACGCGAAACGCGCCAGCCTGGCGCACCAGAAATGTCGAGCAGAGGCCGACGACGCCCAGACCGAACACAACGGCCGTCTCTCCCAGCGCGATCTGCGACTCCAGCACGCCGTTGTAGGCAACTCCCGCGAGGGCGGTGAAGATCCCGCACCGGACGTCGAGTCCCTTGGGCAGTTTGTACACAGGCTCCCGGTCTGAGATCCGGAATTCCGTCGCATGCGATGAGTAGCTGAACACCCGGTCGCCCACCGAGGCGCCGGAGAACTCAGGCCCACACTCGACCACCTCCCCCACGGCGGAGTAGCCGCTGCGGCAGGGCATCTGCCTGGGGTTTCGTCCACTGTACACGTTCATCTCGGTGCCATGGCTGATTCCCGAGTACAGCATCCGGACACGTGCTTCGTCCGGCGCGATCTCTACGGCCGATTCCTGAAGGATCTCGATCTTCCTGGGTGCGGTTACGTATAGCGCTTCAGGCATCCTGAGTCTTCCTCCGAACGATGTGGGTTGTCCTTCTGTGAGTCTGGCAGTTGGCCCGGCGGTTGGCGTTCTCGGCTATTATACGAAATATCGCCTGGATTGGGCATCCTGACGCGCCTCGGCGTGGCCGCCCACGGTACCCGGGTGGATCCCGCGCTACAAACAGCACCGGCCCCGGACCCGGAAGATGCGGGAGGACGTCGATGAGCATCCAGATGGAGAAAGAGGGCCTGACGGAGTGACGACGAGCCAACGAGATCCGTCCCCATCCGGGGGCCCCGACGGGCGCCTCTCCGTAAGGCAGGGGGTGACTATCCGTGCGTTCGTCTTCGGATTATTCCTCACCACGCTGGTGAACCTG
>JASLMQ010000442.1 GCA_030746455.1 Candidatus Latescibacterota bacterium | reverse complement strand
CCATCGGGAGAGCTGTCATCCACGATGAGCACCTCGAGCCGTGGGTCCTGAGCCAGCACCTCAGGAACCAGTTTCTGTATGTTGTCGCGCTCGTTATATGTGGGCGAGATGACCAGCGCGCGTTCGTCTGGAGGCATGGGGCAATCCCTGGTCTGCGGCACGCGCTCGGCTGGCCCGATCCGGCAAGACCCTATCACGACGAAGAGCGCGAATGCCGCGAAAACTGCGACAAGGAGGATGGTGGTATGCCCGGAAGCTGAGCCGGAGGCCGTGCTAAGTGTGCGCAGGCCGGATGCGATTCCCTATCAAGATACACCATTTCCCATGCAGCGTAAAGGGAAGGATTTGTGCCCACATCACCAGGGAGAGGAAGCCGTTGCAGTGAGGCGGGGACGGCCCTATCTTCGGGAGAGAAGGCGAGAGCTATTCTGGATTGAGAATTGAGGAATCAGTTGCGAACGGAGTGCACAAACCGGGCGGGAGGCAGATAGGCATGTCTACGAACCGGTCGGTTCTGGATCGGGTGAAGATCCGGAATCCGAGGCCCGGCGAGTACCCGGCCGTGAAGAAGGTGGTGGCTCGCTCGTTCGAGGACCACGTGAAGGCGAACCCCGGGGCGCTGGACGACTACGCCGATGAGCCGTGGTACGATCCAGAGCACCTCCTGGTCGCCGAGATCGATGGGCAACTGGTCAGCCAGATGGGGGTGCGAACCGGAACGCTCTGGATCGACGGCCATCCCTTCTCGGCCGGCCTGGTGGGAACGGTCTGCACAGTGCCGGAGTGGCGGGCACAGAAGATCGGGGCCCTAATGGTGCAGGCCTCGTCCGCGTGGATGGTGGAGCGAGGGATCGAGATGTCGTACCTCCACACGTCGACCCAACGCCACGCCTTCTACGGCCGCCAGGGCTACCGTTTGTCGGACTATCACCAGGCGAAGGCGATGTTTCGGAGCGGGGGGAAGGGGGCCGGCCTCCCCGGTGTGCGCGTCCGACGAGCCACGGCGGGCGATGCCCAGGCCTGCAACACGCTCTACGAGGCCCACTATGGCCGCCTGAGCGGAGCCTGGTCGAGAACGGAGGCCTACTGGGTCCGTCGTCTGGAGGGCAGGCCGAAGCTGTGGTTCACCGGGAGGCCGGAGTTCTGGATCGCGGAGGCCGACGGGCCGCTGGCCTACGTGGCGGTGGTCGGAGGCGACAGGCCGCAGATCGTCGAGCTGGCGGCGAATCCAGGGCAGGGAGCGGCTGCAGCGGGGCTGGTCCGGCACGTGATGGACGAGATCGGTGCCTGCGAGACGGAGGCTGCGATCAGCCCAAGGGATCCGCTCTGGCACGATCTGGCCGACTTTGAACCCGAGGATCGGAGCAGCTACGGCTACGTGTTGGTTCGGGCACAGGACGAAGGGAGCTTTCTGGACCGGGCGGGTGCACTGCTGGCCGAGCGGGCGGGAGCCCGGGGGATCCGTCTCAGGGTGCGCCTGACGGACGGGATGACGGATCTGGAGGTGGGAGAGGGGGAGAGGCAGGTGGTGATGGAGGCATCGATCCACGATCTGTGCGCCCTGGTCTACAACGGTCGGAGCCTGGATGCGCTGCTGGAGTCCGGGGACGCGGGGATCGGGGAAGGGCAGCGGGCAGATGTGGCTGCGCTCTTTCCGCAGACCTGGCCCGAGCGTTGCCCTATGGATGGGTATTGAGGCCCGATCCTTCCCCAGTTCGGTGCGTCCCTGCGCTCCGGGAGCCACCTACGCGGAGAAAGAAAGAGCAGGAAGCGAAAGGCTCGCCTCCTGCATCTGGGCTGCTAGGGATCCAAAGCTGGCCGAGGGCCGATGGGAGCTAGGATCCCGATTCCGTTCCCGAGGCGTCCGGAATCCTGGCGTTGATCTTCTGGGTGAGCTCGGAAATCTCCTGCTCGTGGAGGAGGAGTTCCTCCTCCATCTTGGCGGCCCGGCCCTCGGCCTCCGTGCGGGCGCGCTCCGACTCCTCCAGCTGGCTCTCAACCCGTTTCAGGTCGATCAAGCTCTGTTCGACTCTGTCCTTGCTCTGGCGGTACTTGTCCAGGAAGCCAAGCAGGATCTGGGCCAGGTAGGCGAGCGATCCCACGATCACGCCCAGGAAGATCCAGTTCACGCGTCCCCCACACTCGGGTCAAACGGGTTGTAGCCTTCCCTTGCCGACGCTCGGCGGGACGTTGGGTGTCCAGTCCCCGTCATTACGACTTGCCGCCCCGCTTCTCCTTCTTCCTCCTGAGCTCGAGCACTCGCTCGAACTCCGCAGACAGGCTCCCTCCCTTGCGAGAGTACCGAATCATCGACTCCCGCGACATCACCATCATCGTCCCCACGACCGGATCGGGGTAGCGGCAGTAGCTGTGTTTGACCTCATCGCCCGTGATGCAGCACCGGGTCTCGATGGGGTACTCCCGGTCGGAGTCTATGAAACTAGACGGCTCCGGCTCGCCGACGGGCTCGGCATCGTAGTCGGCGAAGAAGTCCTTGGTTTGCTCAGGCATACGCGTATCAACTCCTCGTATCGGGATTGGTGATCATGACGTCACGATATCCCACCGTGGCATTGTGGCGGATGTCGATCGTCACGTCGATCTGCGTCGAGCTGACGAATGTGACGACCAGGATGTCGATCCTGGAGCCGAAGTCCGCCGTTGGGGTCGCCACGAAGTCGGAGCCGTACACGCTGACAACGAACGACTGATTCGGGAGGCCGTTGTCGGGTACGCACGAGGTCACGGTGGGCGGCGGATCGGGGGCCGGCGCCACGGTGAAGCCGTTGACCAGGGTGTCGCTCTGGGTGTCAGGATTGGTGACCGTGACATCCCGGTATCCGGGTACCGCGAAGCTCTTGATACTGATGTCCACGGTAAGCTCTGTCTAATCGACGAACGTGACACCGGTTATGTTGATCCCCTGACCGAAATCCACCGTGGGCGTAGCCTCGAAGCTGGCGCCGTTGATCGTGACACTAATATTGGTGCTGATTTCCCCGTTGTCCGGGACGCACGAGTAGACCTCGGGCGGAGGCGGGGGAGGAGGCGGACTGGCCGCTTGTGCCGTCGATCCGGGAAGGGCAATGGTCTCCACCAGGGGCGCAGCGTAGGGAAGCAGCAGTGCCCCCTTCACGCCGGTCTTGATGAACCTGCGCCTCGAGTCCTCGGCCTTGCCGTCTTCACGCCGTTCCGTGTCGGTCCGCTGTCCCAATTCCGCAATCTCCCTTGTGCAGACAGATTGTCACCAAGTACCCTATGGAGAAATGTAGGCCATCCGGAATCCCATGTCAACGTGCCGTCAGTGACACGGGACGCGCTCCGGCCACAGGGATTAGCGCCCGGTGCTCTGCTCGAGGTCTTCCTCGTAGATCACGTCGGTAATGTGGAGGATGGGGAACTCGCGTAGATTGATGATGCGCTCGTCGTCCACCCGGCGGCCGTGGGCGTCCTGGATGATTCGGATCACCGGCCGCAGCTGGTTGGTCTCGTCGGTCTCCGTGACCTGGCCGATGGCGCCGGAGTTGAGGCGGACCATGCTGCCGATGGGGAAGGCGGAGAGCTTGCTGAGCAGGATCCTGACGATCCGCGTGTCGAACTTGGTCTTCTGGCTCTGCAGGATCTCCTTGACGGCCTCGAACGGCAGCCGGCCTCGCCGATCTCCACGCGACCGGGTGAGGCCCGCATACATATCCGCGACGCCGATGATGCGGGCGTACTCGTGGATCTGGTTGCCCGAAAGGCCGTTCGGGTACCCTGATCCGTCCTCGCGCTCATGCTCCTCCAATGCGACCTCCGCCAGCCACTTGTAGTTCTCGCCGAGCTGGGCCAGGATGTCGTGTGCCTTCTGGGGATGCTGATGGAGGATCTCGATGTCCTGCTTGGAAAGTTCGCCCTTGGAGAAGAAGTCGGGCGGAAGGGTCACCATGCCCACGTCGTGGACCAGGCCCGCCACGCCGAGGTCGATAAGCTGATCCCGGTTGTAGCGCAGGCCCTCGCCGATCT
>JASLMQ010000441.1 GCA_030746455.1 Candidatus Latescibacterota bacterium | reverse complement strand
ACCCGTGAGAAGCGATCGGTCCTGCATCCCGGAGTCGAGGAACTGGCCGAAGGCATTGGAGGGGTAGACCTCGCCGCCGACCGGGCAGGTGACCCTGAACGGGTCGTCGAAGTCAATGATCCACTTGTACAGCCCCTCCCTGTGGACCTCTACGCCGTGGACCGGGCAGCCGAAGTTGTTGACCTGGTAGGCACGAGGGACCTGAGGGGGAATGGCGAGCCCGCGAAGCCTGTCGTCGTCGTACGCTGCCCAGCGGTCGGCGGTCTCCAGGATTCCGTCGCGCGCTTCCCTGGCCCAGTCGTGGTTGGCAAGGTTGTGGCGCATCGCCTCGAGCTTCGCGTCTGTGTAGTAGGTGCGTTTGTCCACAGGCATGGTCAGAGATCCAGATTGAAGACGCGACGGGCGTTGTCGCAGAGGATCTTCTTCTTGACCCCCTCGTCCAGCTCGGCAAAGAGCACGCGGCCCAACTGGTGGGTGGAGGCGAAGAAGATCGAGTCGGTACCCCAGAGGACCTTGTCCTCGAGCCCCTCGTCGACGAAGTACTCCAGAACGCCTTTCGGACAGCGCGAGTAGCACGTCTCGAGCACCGCATTGGGATAGGCGTTGGCGACCCGGGCGTAGTTCTCGCGGTCGACACAACCGGAGTGGCCGAGGAGCCAGATGCTGTTCGGGTAGCGCCCGAAAAGGGGCTCCATGTGGTCCAGCTCCTTTCCCCAGGTGTGGCACAGGATTGGACAGCCCTTGTCATTGGCGAACTCGAGGGCCGGCTGAAGCTCGGGGACGTCGTAGTTGAAGCCCTGTGCAGTGTGGAGCTTGAGGGCACGGCATCCGGCCCCCCAGCAGCGCTCGCACTCCGGCAGCACGCTCGCCGGGTCGTGTGCGTTGATGGTAATGTAGCCCAGGAAGCGGTCGGGGTGTTTCTGGACCGCGTCGATTACGTCATCGTTGCCTTTGAGCCATCCTGCGCTCGTACCAGGAATGGAATTAACAGCGGTCAGGTCCACGCCCAGCCGGTCCTTGACGGCCAGTATTCCTTCAACCGAGGCGTCGATGACCAGGAAATCGGTATTCTGGCCCATGTGGGCGTGGGCGTCCATCACGAAGTGGAAGTCGATGGGTTGGCCGCGCCAGCCTGCCTCCATATATCTGTCAGCCATGTCGCACCTCGTCCATCAGTCGTCGAATGTTGCCCCCGGCGACCGCGGCCCGAGCGTCGTCGGGGATATCCGCGTACGTGATTCCTGTGATGGCCGCGCCGCCCTCGGAGATCGGGAACCGGGTGCCCCATAGAAGCTGGTCGGGTCCGAAGCGGTTCACCAGGTATTCGATGCCCAGGTGCACGAACTGAGGGGGATCACAGACCTTATGGAACTGCGGGTGCTTGCCGAGCAGGGGATAGACGACCCGGTTGTAGCCAACTCGGGGTACCTCCTGCAGGATGACGGGCAGGCCCGGGAAATCGCTCAAGACGCCGTGCAGATGATCCGGATCGACCTCGTCGTGGGAGACCATCAGGGGAAGACGGGCTGCTTGCATGGCCTCCAGCATCTCCCCGGCACACCACGTCGCAAGGGTGAACTTGTTTTTCCTGCACTTGGCGATGGCGGCAACTGCCCCTCTCTCGATCAGGTCGGCTATGGCGTCGGTCTGTCGATCGAGGAAGCCGTCTGCCCCCTCCGGTAGCACTTCGGGAACGGGCAGCAGCCGCTCGTGGTCGGCCAGGTCGTTGAAGAGCTGCTGGTTGGCGTACTCCGGTGCGATCGTGTCGGACCATGGCGAGGTGACCAGGGCCCGATCGATCCGCAGCCGGTCCATCTCCGCAACCAGGCGTTCGACGTTGGGTTCATCGGACGAGGGACTGCGCGGGGTCCCCGCCTGACAGCTGACGTCAATCCATTCCATCCACACCTCCGGTGCGCGTGGTAATCTACGGGAGCTTTCCCGGACCTCGGGCAATCTGGATTGCACCCCCGCGTGGTTCCTGGGTGTCGAGATTAGGGATGCCGCGTGCGCTCACCTGCCAGTATGCTCTCGAGTTGAGCAGACATCCTGTCCACAATGTCGCAATGGTCCGCGGCGAGGTTCCTGATCTGCCCAACATCCTGCGATAGGTCATATAGCTGTGGCTCGGGCGAATTCCCCAATTCGGTATTCGTGTTCACGTTCATTGCGGGCCCATCGTAGGGGGGGATGAAGACCCAATCATCTTGCCGCAGGACGGTCCTTGCTGTCCTGCCCTCAACGACCAGTTCACTTCGCCCTTGCTTGCTCTTACCCAGAAGTGCGTCCAGAACGTCCATGCTATCCGGAGCTTCGTCATCTTCAAGCGTCTGCCCTGTCAGGGCGGCGAATGATGCATAGAAGTCTGCGTGGCAGGCAAGCGCGGCCGACTCCCCCGGTTCCACACGACCGGGCCAACTGACGATGAATGGAACTCGTGTGCCGCCATCGAACATGCTGTACTTGCCGCCACGCAACGGGCCAGCCGCCTTATGCGGGCCCTTCAGTTCTTCTGCCCGATCCTCGTACCCGTCGTCAAGCACAGGTCCATTGTCGCTGGAGAAGATGACGAGGGTGTCTTGCCTGATGCCCAGCCGTTCCAGTGCGTCGAGCATCTCGCCCACACACCAGTCCATCTCGACGATCACGTCTCCACGCACGCCCTGGACCGTGGAGCCCCTGAAGCGTGGACCGGGCAGGCGGGGCACATGCGGCTGATGGAAGGCATAGTACAGGAAGAAGGGCCCATCCTTGTTCTCGGTGACATACTCAACTGCCCTTTCCGAGAAGATCTCGGCCATGGTTTCGTCCTCCCACAACGCGGCCTGGCCGCCACGCATGTGGCCGATTCGACTGACCCCGTTGACTATGGACGCATCGTGGCCGTGACTGTAGTTCATCCTGAGCAGTTCGGGATTGTGCCGACCGGTTGGCTGCTCCGGAAACGCCTTGTCCCAGTCGTACGTTACCTCTATGGGGTCTTCCGGATCGAGGCCGACCACCTTGCGGTCTTCCACGTAGACACAGGGCACCCGGTCATTGGTAGCCGCCATGATGAATGAACAGTCGAACCCCACGTCATTCGGGGTAGCGCTGATTTCTCGATTCCAGTCCAGGTCATCCTGCCCAAGTCCGAGGTGCCATTTGCCGACAACGCCGGTCCTGTACCCCGCATTGCGGAGCATCCCGGGCAATGTGGGGGACTCGGGATCGATGATGATCGGTGCATCCCCGGGAAGGATGGCCGCACTTGGATTTCGCCAGGGATAGGATCCGGTGAGCAGGCTGTATCGGGACGGTGTGCACGTGGCCGCTGTGGCATATCCCTGCGTGAACCGGATGCCTTCGGAAGCAAGGCGGTCGATGTTGGGGGTGGGAATGCTTGTTGCGCCATAGCAGCCGACGTCCCCGAACCCGAGGTCGTCGGCATACATGATCACGATGTTGGGATGCTTCATTTCTTTGGACATCTCTAGACTCCAC
>JASLMQ010000440.1 GCA_030746455.1 Candidatus Latescibacterota bacterium | reverse complement strand
AAGTCGGTGCGATATCCCCTGCACGATCATGTTCGACACAAGCACGGGTGGTCAAACACCCAGGTGCTGGTCCGTTTTATGCTGCTGCAGGCAGTGGGGACACCGATTCTGCTGGTGCTGCTGTTGAAGATCCGGTAGCGTACGGGTTGGCGCCTACAGGGTGCGGGATTCGACATCGACAAAGGGGCGACGCATGCGTCGCCCCTTCGTTTTTGCGTTGCCCGGGCCCTATCCCCGGTCACGATGCCGTGCACACGGCCTTGACGACCTCCCAGTCGGACTCGGTCATATCGCTGTAGTGCCAGTAGACCAGGGTAACCAACCCTCCCTCCTGGATCACGCCCAACAGCTGCTCGAGCTCATCGCTCCCCAGGCGTACGCCTCCGTGGTGGAGCCCCATCCAGGGGCGGATCTTCGTGACGTCGTCGATGCGCTCGCGCATCTTGGCGATTTCGCTGAGCACAACGGTCTCGAAGAACTCGGCCGGCAAGGGGTCGTTCAGGGCCTCCAACGCGTCGATGCCGGGGACCCACAGCGCGAAGAGCTCGCGGACCCGCTCGAGGGCCTCCGCCTCTCCCAGACCCGGATTGAGTCCGCAGAGGGTTTTAGCATACCGGTAGAGGGTTCCCTTGAGCCCGTCGATGCCGTGCTGCCAGAAGTAGAGCTTGGGGCACTGGAAATCGACGATGCGCGACAGCCTGCGGAAGTTGTAGCCTGTCAGGGGCGCGAATGCCGGTAGCCTGGGGCCGCAGCCGATCGACCTGGAGGGATCCAGGGATCGGGCGGCTTCGGCCATGCCCCGGGCGTAGTGCTCGATGGCGTCGGTCTTGAACCGAAACCAGTCGAAGAGATCCGGCTCGCCCACCAGGTAGTCCAGGCCGTCTACCAACCCCCGTTCGCGGCGGCCGGCAGGGAGCTCCGTCATACGTGCCAGACTCTCCTTGAGCCGATCCCGGGCAGCGAGCAGCGCGTCGAAGTCATAGCCCCACTCCCCGGCCCTCGCTCGGCAGTGCTCGCAGTCGCAGCGGAACAGGTCACTCCGGTGATCGGGGTCGATCTCGTATCCCCATTCGGGCCCGTCCATGATGAACCCGTCCACCCCGGGCAAGGCCCGAACTACGTCTCGTGTCCTCGCCGGGCCGTAGCGGAGCTTCTCTGGGTCGTTGATGCATCCCGGCGCACCCTGGCCCCAGTCGTGCAGGTGGACTCGGAATCCGCGTTCCTTGGCCCGCTCCACCGCCTGTCCAAGGATTTCGAAACGAGGCACGCTCTCGGCGGCCATTTCCGGCGGGGACGTTTCGCAGTCCACATAGAGCTCGGGCGTAGATGGATAGGCCGGAGCCTTGTCGAAGATTAGGTCGCCCAGGACCAGGTTGCGGATGCCCACCCCCTCGAGGCGGTCGAAAACCGCATCTGCAGCCTCCTCCTCGAACACCGTGATCTTGCCCAGAAACATCCAGATGTCCAGAGCCATGGTCTGATCCCCTATTGCGGTTGTGGACGTAGGTGAAACGGATACGCGCGGGACAGGCAGGCAGGCGCGGGTCTGAGATCCGCGCCTACCTGTTTCGTTCTGTGGAGGGAACTATCCGATTTCGAGCATCCGGTCGACCGCGCCCTTGGCGCGAATGCGGATGTCTTCCTGAACCTCGATGATCTGCTCGTCGTTCTTCAGGGCGTTGAGGGTGTCCTCCAGGGTAATCTCGTTCATGTGAGGACACCGGATGCTACAGAGCCGGACCATCTCCTTGTCCGGGTTCTCGGCCATGATGTTGTCGCCCATGCTGCACTCGGTCAGAAGCAGGTAGCTAGGCGCGTCGGTGTCCGCGACGTACTGGGTCATCTTGGAGGTGCTGCTGGCGAAATCCGACGCGGCCACGACTTCGGGGCTGCACTCGGGGTGCGCCAGAACGAGAACACCGGGGAATTGGGCCCTCACGTTCTCGATGTCTGCCACGGTGAACTTCTCGTGGACCTCGCACCGGCCGTGCCAGCCGATCATCTCGTACTCCACACCGGCCTCGGGCCGCTTGATCTTGTCCCTGGTGGGAAAGATGATGGTCTTGCCCGATTCCCGGGCGACATTGCCAGCCAGGTACTCATCGGGCAGAAAGATGACGACGTCGCTTCCGAGTGCCTCCACGACCCTCGAGGCGTTGCTGGAGGTGCAGCAGACATCGCACTCGGCCTTGACGTCCGCGTAGGTGTTGATGTAGGTGACGACGGGAATTCCGGGGAACCGTTTCCTCAGGTTCCGGACATCCTCGGCCGTGATGCTCTCGGCCAGGGAGCATCCCGCTACCTTCGCCGGGAGCAGGACCGTCTTGTCGGGGTTGAGGATCTTGGCGGTTTCGGCCATAAACCGGACCCCGCAGAAGACGATGGGATCGCAGTCGGTCTCCGCGGCCTTCCTGCTGAGCTCTAGGGAGTCGCCCACGACGTCGGGTACGGTGACGAAAAGGGCGGGTTCCATGTAATTGTGCCCGAGGATGATGGCACCCCGTTCCCTCTTGAGCTGGTTGATCTCGAAGACGAGCTCGGCCTTGTAGCGGAGCTCAATCTCCGGAACGACACGGCGGAGCTTCTGCGCCATCTGGTCGAGGGTTTCCTCGAGCGTGGCGGCCTGAATGGGCATGAGGAAATTCTCCAACGTGTGATGAAGGGTGAGACGCTGTCCGACGGGCACCAAAGATAGTCAAGGACCGGACGACCATCAAGACGTGAGAGGCCCGGTCTGCTACGCAGCCCTGTGGATGTCGGGGCTCTGCTCTTCCGTCGAGCGTCCGAGCAGCCTGGCGCCCCAACCGGTGAAGTCCTCCAGGATGGCGTAGTTGACCGGGACCAGGATGAGGGTGATGAAGGTCGCGAAGATCACGCCGAACCCGAGCGAGATGGCCATCGGGATCAGGAACTGCGCCTGGAGGCTTCTCTCCAGGATCAGTGGACTCAGTCCGGCGAACGTCGTGAGCGATGTGAGGAGGATCGGCCGGAAGCGGGCCACGCCGGCCTCGCGGATGGCGGTGTAGAGCGGCTGGCCCGAGGCGCGCTCTCGGTTGATGAAGTCGACCATCACCAGGCTGTCGTTCACCACGATGCCGGTTAGCGCGACGAGCCCGAACATGGACAGGATCGTGAGGTCCATACCCATGATGAGGTGTCCGCAGACGGCTCCGACGAACCCGAACGGGATCGCGCTCATTATGATGAGAGGCTGCAGGTAGGAGCGGAATGGGATGGCCAGAAGGGCGTAGATCACGAGCAGCGCGACTCCCATGCTGCGCTTGAGGCCCCCAAGGACCTCCTGCTGTTCACGTTGCTCGCCCTCGAGGGAGTACCGAACAGAGCGATGGTCAGCCAGGATCGCGGGGAGAGCGTTTGACGTGAGGTCGTCGAGGACCTCGTTCGGGCTCGTCACTTCCTGATCCACATCGGCGGTGACGTTGACGATGCGCTGGCGGTCCGCCCGGCGCGCCGAGGCATACCCGCGGCCGAGCTCGGCCCGAGCTGCCACGGAGAAGGGAATCTCCCGGCCATCCGGCGTCCGGATGCGCATCGCCTCCAGGTCGCCCACGGACCGCCGCTCCTCGGCGGGGTAGCGCACCATCACCCTCACATCGTCCCTTCCCCGTTGGATTCGCTGCGCTTCCTCGCCGTAGAACGCCTGCCTGACCTGCCGGCCCACATCGAATTGGGTGAGGCCGGAGGCCAGACCTTCGTCGGAGATCTCGAGCTTGATCTCCTGCTTGCCGGGCCGGAAGGAGTCGGCGATGTCGGTTACGCCGGGGTACCCGGCCAGCCTGGACTTGAGCTTCCCGGCGACGGCTTTGAGCTCATCGTAATCGGGCCCCGCAAGCTGCACGTTCACGGGCTCGCCGGCGGAGAACAGGGACGAGGTGAAGGCGAGCTCGACCGCATCGGGGATCGGACCCGTCTTCTCCCGCCAGCGTCTGGCGATCTCGGCGCTGCTGATCCGGCGGTCCTCGGAGGGCGCGAGCTCGAGGTTGACCTCCCCGAGATGCGCCGCCGAGACGTCTGGCGGCGCCCCCCCGAAGTGGCGGTTGGTGCTGACGTAGGGCTGATCTCCCACGGAAGCGAGAAGATGGCGAACCACGGGCTTCTCGCCTTCCCTCTCCAGTTCCTCGCGTAGCTCGAGGGCGGCCCGTTCGATCCGACCGATCGCGTCGGCGGTCACGTCGACGGACGTTCCCTGGGGCATGGTGAGCAGGGCGATCACGTTGTCCGCATCGACATTGGCCATGAAGTAGAACTTGATCCACCCGCCGCCTACCAGCCCGATGGCGAACAGGAGCGAGGCCAGGCCCCACGCGATGGCAAGATACCGCCACCGGAGGGCGAGTGCGAGGCTCGGCCGGTAGACACGGTCGACGAATGCCATCAGGCCCGAGGCAAAGCGGTCCTGGAATTCGTGCCACCTGGCTCGTAGACCCGTCGGCTCGGACTCCTCCCGGATCAGGCTGGAGTGGGCAAGGTGCGCGGGAAGAATGAAGAGGGACTCGATCAGGGAGAAGACCAGTGTGGCGATCACGATCTCCGGGATGAGCCTCATGATCTTACCCATCGTGCCCGGCACCGTGAGCAGCGGCGAGAAGGCGGCGATGGAGGTGAGAACGGCGAAGGTGACCGGGATAAAGACCTGGTGTGCTCCTGCGATGGCTGCCCGGAGCCCCCGCTCTCCCTTCTGGAACTTCGTGTAGATGTTCTCGCCGACGATGATGGCGTCGTCGACCACGATGCCCAGCACGACGATGAAGGCGAAGAGGGAGATGAGGTTGACCGAGGCCTGCATGGTCGGCATCAGCCAGATGGCCCCCAGGAACGAAATGGGAATCCCAAGGGAGACCCAGAAGGCCAGCCTGAAGCGCAGGAAAAGGGTGAGGATGAGAAACACCAGAACGAAGCCCGTCCGCGCGTTGCGTAGAAGGAGATCGAGACGACTCTCGAGGATGCGCGAGAAGTCGGCCCATATCGTGAGGGTGATCCCCTCGGGCATCCGGGTCTGGGTTTCGCTGGTGTAGGCCTTGACCTTGCTGGCGATCTCGATGGCGTTCTGGTCGCCTATACGATAGACCTGGATGAGCGCCGTCGGACTGCCGTCGAACCGTGCGGTCTGGTCGGTTTCGGCGAAGCCGTCGACGACGCGAGCCACGTCGCCCACCGTGAGGGGCGTCCCGTCGGGACGGGATCGAAGGACGATCGACTCGAAGTCGGGTCGGCGGTAGGCCTGGCCTTTCGTGCGCAGGAGGATCTCACCTCCCGCAGTCCGGATCGACCCACCCGGCAGGTCTAGGGAGGAGAGCCTGACGGCCCTTGCGACCTCGTCGAAAGTGAGACTGTAGCGCCGCAGGTCGGCTTCGGACACCTCGATGGCGATCTCGTAGGGCCGTACGCTGGTGAGGTCGACCTGGGTGATTCCGGGGATGGCGGCGATCTCGTCGCGGACCTGCTGACCCAGGACCTTGAGGGTTACCTCATCCGCCTGGCCCGAGAGGGCCACGTTGACCACCTGGCGGCGGATGATCACCTCCTTGACTTCGGGCTCCTCGACGTCTTCGGGGAAGGTGTCGATGGCATCGACCGCGGATTTCACGTCATCGAGGGTTCGAGCCACATCGGCGCCCAGGACCAGCTCAACGTTAACGGATCCCCGGCTCTCTGAGGCGGTGGACGTGATCCGTTTGACCCCTTCGAGTCCCTGGATGGCCTCCTCGATACGGACGCAGACGGCCTCCTCGACTTCCTCTGGCGCTGCGCCGGGATAGAGCACGCTGACGGAGATGATGTCGGTCTCAATCTCCGGAAAGACCTCCATCGTGAGGGTCGAAATCGTCAGCAGTCCGCCGCCGATAATCAGGGCCATAAGGAGGTTGGCGGCCACGCTGTTCTCGGCGAACCAGGCGATGGCTCGGTTCACTTGCGGCCCCCTTCCTCGACGAACGCAACGCCCGAATCGCTACCGTAGGTTCGGACGTGCATCCCCTCGACTGCCGCGTCCAGCGGCGAGAGACAGACCCCTTCACCATCTGCGAGTCCGCTGTGCACCACCGCCGAGTCGGCGTCGGACCTCAAAACTCCGACGGTTCGGAAGCGGATACGGTCCTCGGAGTCGACAACCAGGACCCGATCGGGACCCCGGAAAGCCGCCCTGGGAAGGACTGTGACGTCGGTGACCACTCGACCCAGGACCTCGGCATTGACGAAGAGGCCGACGGCCAGGGGGGGATTGTCAGAGCCGCGTGAGTAGGGGTCTTCCACGCGGGCGACGAGAGTGGCCATCCGGGTACGGTTGTCGATCTCTCCCTCGACGCGGACGATACGTCCGGACCACGTGTGCTCTCGGCCCGCATAGGCGCCGTTCAGGAGCACTTCCGGGCCTGAAGCGTCGTCCGGGTCGCTGCGGCCCCCCAGTGAGAGATCCAGGTGGGCGAGTTCCCCGTCGGGCACGGGAAGCCTGACCTCGGCATAGTCGACCGAGTAGATCCGGGCAAGCGGGGTCCCCGGTCCAACGAATTGTCCCACATCGACGTTTGTGGTCCGTACCCGGCCTGCATACGGTGTCCGGACGGAGGTCCGCTCCAGGTTCAGCCGGGCCTGCGCCAGGGCCGCGGCGGCGGCCTGCTGGGAGGCCTTCGCCTCGGCGAGGTGGGGAACCCTCAAAGTGAGCGCCGTCGGCTGGCCGTTCCCGACGCGCTCCCATTCCTCCCGAGCCAGCTCGGCCTCCTCTTCCTCCCTTGCCAGCCGGAGCTCCGCCTGGGCAACCTGCGCCTTTGACCGGGCGACAGCGAGCTCGTAGTCCCTGGGATCGATGGTGACCAGCACGTCACCCGGCTCGAAGAATCCGCCGCTGGCGAAGTCGGAGGACACCGAGACCACCTGCCCCGCCACCTGGGACACGAGCGTGCTCTCGGTGCGGGGCTTGACGATCCCCTGAGCGCGCACGCGCAGCTGGGCCGCCTCCTTCCGAACCGGCATCACCCGAACAAGCGGTGGCGGCACGCGCGGGGGCTCGACCTTCACATCGGATTTCGCCACGATGAGTACCGCAAGGATCAAGATGCCGCCGGCAAGGACGGCAAGGGGGAGCAGGATACGCGGATTCATGGCAGATTCGCTCCAAGCGTGGATGTCGTGTCGGCGCCCGCATCGGCCCGATCGAGACCGGCGAAGCCGCCGCCGAGGGCGAGGTGAAGGTCGATGCGGTTCTCGAGGCGCTGCCGGCGGACGGCGAGTAGCTGGCTTTCGGAATCGTAGGCGCGCCGCTGCGCCTCTAGCAGCGTGATGAGGTCGGTCAGACCGGTGGCGTAGCGGTCCTCTGCCAGGTGCCGCGCGGCGACCGATTGCTCGGCCGCGGTTTCGAGGGCCGCCTGCATGTCGGAGAGATATCCCTCGGACGCGAGCGCGGATTCGACCTCGGCGTACGCCCCGAGCACGCTCTGGCCGTAGAGGGCCAGCGACTGCTCCGACTGGGACCTGGCGAGGTCGATGTTGCCACGGATGCGGCCTCCCTGGAAGAGGGGCTGGGTCAGGTTCGCCATCAAGGCCCAGACGCCGAAGTCGCCCTTGAGCAGGTCTCCCAACTCCTGGCTGGAACGGCCTGTGGACGCCGTCAGGCTGATGCGCGGGTAGAGAGACCGACGGGCCAGCTTGACCCGAGCGAGCGATGCGGCCAGCCGCCGCTCCGCGGCAACCAGGTCCGGCCGGCGGGCCACCAGGTCGGCCGGGAGTCCCGCAGGGATCGAGTCGGGCAGAGGCGGGAGGTCGTCGCTGAGGAGGAGGGCGGCCGACGGGTACCTGCCGAGGATGATCTCGAGTTGGCGCACCGTCCTGTCGAAGATGACCTGCCGCTGTTGAAACAGCGCCTCGGCTCCGGCCAGTGTGGCCAGTGACAGCCGGAGATCCAGTGAGGGTCGCAGCCCTCGTTCGTAGCGCGCGCGAACCAGGTCGCGCGAGGTCTTCAGGTTGTCGACCGTTGCGCGCGAGAGCTCGACCTGGCGCCGCGCCTCGACGGCCGCGAACCAGACTTTTGCCGTTTGCGCGGCAAGGGACAGGCGTGCGCCCGAGAACTCGGCCCGGGCGGCCTGATAGTCGGCCAGTGCGGCGGCCTTTCCCGCCGAAAGCCGACCCCAGAGGTCGATCTCCCACGCGACGTCCAGGGAAACGCCGTAGCTCGTGCTCGTCGACGTGACTACGCCGGTCGCCCCAGGGAGGGGATAGCCAAGGAAGTTCTGCTTGCGCCGGGAGGCCGAGAAGCCTGCGCCGACCTGGGGGGCGAGCGGCGCACCAGCGATCTTCGCCTGGGCCGCCGCGGCGTGTAGGCGGCCTGCCGCTGCCTGCAGATTCGGGTTGCGCGCAAGGGCCTCGGCGATGGTGCTGTCCATTGCCGGGTCGCCGAACCCGGCCCACCACAGGCTGTCAGACGGCGCGCGTCCGGACTTACCGGCCGTCCATTGTGAAGGGGGTGTGGCCTCGAGCGTGGGATGCCTCGTCCTGGGTGCAGAAGCGCACGAGCAGAGAATCACCGCCGCGACCGAGAGGCCGATGATGTTCCTCACGTTGTACCTCCCATCGCTTCGACGGCCGGAGCTCTCAGCCCAGCCGAGACAAAGGCCACCAGGTGACGCAGGGTCCCTTTTACATCCGAGGGATCGCACGCGCCGCCGCTGTGGGATTGGAGGATGTCCCCGTGTCCGAGGGCGACGAGCATGCTGCCGATCAGGAAGAAGAATCGCCAGCAGAGGTCGGACGCGCCAAGGTGCGGGAGGGCTCGGCCCAGGGCCGCTCCGAACCGGTCCAGGATTTCACCGAACTGGTTCATCAGGCGTTGCTTCTGTTCATCGGGTCCGCCGTGGACTTGGGCCATCAGGCGAACGAAGTCCGTTCCACCGTGGTCGGGATCGCGAACCAGTCGAAGCGCGGGCTCCACGAAGGCCTCGACGATCGCGTCCAGTTCCGCGGGGCCTTCGCCCGCTGCGGCCTCAGCCTTGTCGAGGAGGCGCAATCGCTCACGATTGATGGGACCCAGCCTGCGCGCGATCACGGCGTCGACCAGGGCCTCCTTGGACCCGAAATGGTAGTGCACGGAGGCCAGGTTCGTGCCGGCCTCTGCGGTGATCGCCCTCAGCGAGGTGGCATCGATGCCATGCTGCGCGAAGAGACGCTCGGCCGCATCCAGCAGGCGATGGCGGGTTTGGGGGCTGTTCATCTGGTGCGCCTTATCTGACGGCTCGGAGTCTTGCCGGATTCGTGATCCGATCAAACGAACGATTAAAACGAACGATTAAAACGAACGTTTGAAATATACCCGGGTCTGCCGGCGTTGTCAAGCCCTTTCCTGGCTCGGCCCAACTTGGGTCCATACAGCGTACCCGGAAGGGGCATATTGTCAAGGCGCACCTACCTGCAGAAAAAGATCTTGTTAATTAACAGTTAGTTATTCTCTATACTGTGTGTCCGGGCGACCGACTGACGGAAAAACGGCTTGACAGAAGGCGCGTCGGAGTGTATTATTCAAGTAGAACACTAAGACAATAGAGATCAAAAGGAGAGCATCCTGTGTCCAACGACTTTCAGTTCGATCCGACGCGTCCGATCTACCTGCAGATCATCGAGGAGATCAAGAAGCGGGCCGTTCGGGCTCAGTACGGGGCAGGAGAGAAGATGCCGTCCGTGAGAGACATGGCGGGCGAAATGGGGGTGAATCCCAACACGATGGCGCGAGCCTATTCGGAATTGGAGCGGGAGGGATTCACCTTCACACGGCGAGGGCAGGGGTCGTTCCTGACCGAGGACAGAGATCGTATTGAAGCCGAACGGGGAAGGCTTGCCGATGCGGCGCTTGCCCGGTTCGTTTCAGAGATCGAGGAGCTGGAGCTCGGCGCCGACCGCGTCGCCCCGCTGCTCGACCGGCTGAGGGAGGAGCTGCTATGATGGTCGACATCAGGGATGTATGGAAGCGCTATCCGGGATCGTGGGCGCTAAGGGGCTTGTCTCTGGAGGTGGACCGGGGACGGGTGCTGGGCGTGCTGGGCGAGAACGGGAGCGGCAAGAGCACACTGTTTCGAATCCTGGCCGGGGTCACACGGCCAAGCCGGGGCGAGGTCTCCATCGAGGGGCTGACCGTGGGAGTCGAGACGAAGCGGATCGTGTCCTACCTGCCGGAGATCGACCCCTTCTACGCCTGGATGCGCGTGTCGGAGACGCTGGAGTTCCTCTCGGCGTTCTACGCGGGTTGGGATGGGACGAAGGCGGACGAGCTCCTGTCGTTCATGGGGCTGGAGGGCGACAGGAAGGTCGGGGAGCTGTCGCGGGGCCAGCGCGGACGGCTCAAGGTGGTGTTCGCGTTCTCGTGGCCCAGCACGCTGGTGCTGATGGACGAGCCGCTGGGTGGCATCGACCCGCCGTCGCGCAAGCGGATCTTGAACGGGCTGTTCAACGAGTTCCGCGTCGGGGAGCAGACCATCATCCTCTCCACCCACCTGGTCTCCGAGGTGGAGGAGTTCGTTGAGGACGTGCTCTACCTCCACGACGGCGAGGCCGTGCTCGCGGGTAACGCCGACCAGCTGAGGGAGGAACGGAGCAAGTCCCTATCGGACATCTTCGAGGAGGTGGCAGCATGAACGCTCAGTTCGCGCTCTGGAAGAAGGAGATGAAGGACAATCGGAACCTGCTCATCTTTCTGACCGTCGCAGTCGTCGCGCTGGACGCCTACGTCCTCCTCCGCGTGAACCCGCAGCTCACCGTTGCGTCCCACGCCATCCTTCTGCTCTGTATGGTCCCGTTCTTTGCGCCGCTGCTCATCCTTCCCTTCGTACTTGCCCACTCGTTCTCCTCGGAATGGAAGGCCGACACCCACTACCTGATGCTGGCGCTTCCCGTCCGCAGCCTCTGGATCGGGCTGCTCAAGGGCCTGGCTGTGCTGACGATGGGGGTTCTCCTCTTTCTTCTCGCAGCCATGGGGGGCTACCTGGCGTATCTCAAGATGGCCAACGTTACCGAGTTGGGCGGGATCCACATCGCTGCCGCCGATATGTGGGTCTTCGGGGGACTGATCTACTTCCCGATGCTGGTGTTCCTGCTCGGCATCGCCACCGCGATGGAAGGGATCAAGCTCGCGCTCAAGCGCTGGCGCGGCCTCGCAGGCATCGCAGCCGTGGTCGCTAGCTTCTACCTCTACGCCCGGTTGATGAAGCCCGTACGGAGTCTTCTGGTCTTTCTCGGCGATTTCCGGATTTCGCTCGAGATAGGCGGCGGTCACATCAAGACCAGCGCTCTGCCGCTGTCCTGGGTGGCCTACACCGTGCTCGTGGGACTGGTGCTCACGGCGGTGGGGCTCTGGCTGTTCGAGAAGCGCGTCGAGATCTAGTCCTGTTGATTGGCAGGCTGGCAGTACAACGCAGGAATCACAAAGGAGGGCAAGAAGATGAAACGCACAACGTACGCAGTATGTGGCACGCTGGTGATTGCGATCGTGGCGGTGGCCTGTGGGGCCAGGGCGGCCGAGGAGCCCGCGAACCTTCCCGGCTACGTGGACTTCGAGTCGATGGGGATGGCCACCGAGGCCGAGGCGACCGTGGAGGTGCTGCTGAAGGGATCTCTGCTTTCGCTCGTGCGCGAAGCGGCGAAGAACCACGATCCGGAGGCGTCTGAGTTCCTGTCTCAGCTGAGGGCAGTGCGGGTGCTGAAGTACCCGCAAGCGGGACAGAACGAGGTCAACGGCTTGGCCACGCTTGGGCAGAAGCTGGCCGGCGCAGGGTGGGACAAGATCGCTCGCGTGGATGAGGACGAGCACCAGGCCCTCGTGTACGTCAAGGAGGGCGACGAGAAGATCCTGGGCCTGGTCGCCGCGGTCGTGAAGCCCGACGATGGAACCTACTACGTCAACGTCGTGGGTGAGATCGATCCCGCGCAGATCGGGAAGTTGGGAGGGAAGTTCAACATACCGGGATTCGAGCACGGCAAAGCAAAGCAGTGCTCGAAGAGTGCAGAGAAGCATTGAGAATCTGGGGATTGGGAGCTGGAAAGTGTCGGGCGGGGATTGGATGCAGGCCTCGCGTTCTGGGAGACGGATCTGTAGAACGTGGAAGGCCCGTAGAATCTGAGCAGCCGGTGCCCGGACGAATGAGGAAGAACGAGGGGCGGGTCGATGACCCGCCCCGTTGCTGTTCTCTGGCATTTTCGTTTGACTTCGGACGGCGGCGGACCCATCATGCTTCGCGAGACGTCTGAACGACGGCATGGGCCCCGCTCTGGTTGACCGATGCCTGTCCCGTAGCTCCGATAGGAGTGGTCGAGAGAGCGATGGAAGTCGATTTCCCTTCTCCCTTCTGCCCCTTGCCTTCTGCCGGCATTCGGAAACCAGTCAGTAGATCCCACGCGTTCACGTTGGATCCGACAAGGAGAGATGGCAATGCTCAAGAGACCCCTTCCGGGAGAGGCCAAGGGCGGGCGGACGGTGCGGACCGAGATCGCCGGGATGAGCCTGGAGGCGCTGCGGGACCAGTACCGCTGCGACCTCTTCGACGACTACGTGGCGTTCTGGCGCGAGCACGGGATCGACCGGGAACACGGTGGATTCATGTGCACGATGGACCATGATGGGTCCTACGTGAACACGAGCAAGTCCATGCGGTTCCAGGGGCGGGGGTTGTGGACCCACTCCTTCCTCTACAACCACTTCGGAGGCGACGAGCATCTCCAGGACGCGAAACGCACGCGCGACTTCGTGGTCAAGCACGGGCTGGCGCCGGGCGGGGCCTGGTTCCTGTCGCTGGACCGGGAGGGGAATCCGACGGGGCCGCCGGACCCGATGGGCTATGAAGGGCTGTTCATGGCCGAAGGGCTCCACGAGTACGCCAAGGCGTCCGGCGACCAGGAGCCGATGGATCTGGCGCTGGAGAGTTTCCGGCGCGGGTGCGAGACTTACGACGACGCGAGTCGGCATGAACCCCTGGGCTACACACCCTACAGCTACCCGGGCATTCGCGTGCAGGGGTTCGAGATGGTCACGACGGTGCTGCTCACCTCGCTGGTGCAGGCGGTTCCGGACCCGAAGCTGGAGGCACGACTGGACCACGCGGTAGATGCGGTGATGAACCGGTTCTGGAACCCCGAGTACCGACTCAACAACGAGGTGCTGGACTTCGACTACGAGCGACCCGCTGATGAGAACGAGGACTTCATCTACCTCGGACACGCGATCGAGACGATGTGGATGCTGCTGCACGAGGCGCTGCGTCGCAAGGATCGGTCGCTCTTCGACCTCGTGGCGGAGCGCCTGGAGCGACACATGGAGGTCGCGTGGGACGACGTGTACGGCGGCTTCTTCCGGGCGCTGAAGGCGAAGACCCAGGAATACACCCTCGACAAGGTCTTGTGGCTCCAGGAGGAGGTCCTGATCGGGACGATGATCCTGATGGAGCACACCGATCTCGAGTGGCCCGAATGGTGGTTCGACCGCACCTTCCGATACGTGCAGGAGAAGTTCCCGCTCAAGCCGCACGGGCACCCGCTCTGGATCCTGGGCAGCGACCGGAAGGTGACGTTCAAATCCCACATCTCTCGGCAGGGCAACTACCACCACCCGAGGCACCTGATGCTCAACCTGCTGGCCGTCGAGCGGATGATCGAGCGCGGGGGGAAGGTGTCGGACGTGTGGGGGACGTGAGGGCGGAGGGGTGGGGTGCAGAATCTGCGCAATTTGGCGTGGTGCAAGGCCTGGACGAAGGATGCCCGGGTACCCTGAGGGCTTCGAGTGGGCGACAGGGCCCCTATCCTCCGGGTCGGTAGGCATAGCGGGGTGGGTGTGGCAGAGGCGAAGCCAGGTCGGGTGATGGCTCTGCGGGCCGTGAATGGAGGGGGCGTGGGTGGCCGACGCGCGCGGCTGAACCCGCGCGCTGATGAATCGGGAAGCCCTCCTTCGTCGGGCTCTCAACAGCCCGCTCGTCGGGGCTTGGTGGCTCTCCAGCGAGGGGATTCATCCCCTCGCTGGGTGGGGTGAGGGCGCCGCGCCCTGGTGATCGACCATCTCGCGGGACCGTGGCGCAACGCGTTGCTGACCTCACGCCATCCCTGTGCCTCAGCGCGGAACACCCAAGGGGGCACTGGATCCCGGATCAAGTCCGGGATGACAACCGTCGCTTGCGGAGTGGTGAAGCTCAGCTTTCGCCTCGGTGAATCACACGGCCAAATCCCTTCGCGACCGGCGTGTCGTTCTCGAGCGCGATCTCCCCGCCCATGAGCACCAGACGGAAGCCGCGCGGGTAGCTGTTGCCTTCCTGGAACGTCGACGTGTCCTCCACCGTATCGGGATCGAAGACGGTGACGTCGGCGACCATGCCCTCCGCGAGACAGCCCCGCTTCGTGAATCCAAGCCGCTTCGCAGGGAAGGTCGTCATCTTGCGAACGGCCTCCTCGAGGCTCACCGTTCTGTGCTCACGCACGTATCGAGCGAGCACGCGCGGGAAGGTGCCGAAGTTGCGGGGGTGTGAGACCCCCTTGCCGAACACGCGGAGATGACCGTCGGAGCCCACCATCACGAGTGGGCTCTTCATGTATGTATGCACGTCTTCTTCGCACATGGCCAGGTAGATGGCGGAGATGCGGTCGGCCGCACAGAGCTTCACCGTCTCTTCGAAGGCGTCGCCGCCTTTCTCCTCCACGTAGCGTGCCAGGGTCTTGCCCTGATACTCGGGGTGCGGGGTCAGGGGCGCGAGGATGATGCTCTCCCCGTTGTCCAGCTGCGCCAGGCGCCACTCGAACTGCGACTTTGCCTCGTCTCGCAGGCTGCTCGTGAGCAGATTGTCCAGCCCCCCTTCCCCTGAAACCCGAGACATGGTCTCCTGCCCGAACAGGGTGCCCGCCAGCCCCGTGAAGCAGCCGGTGTAGGGGTACTGGTCGGCTGTCACGTCGAGGCCCTCTCCGTCGGTCGCGTTGTGAATCAGCTCGAGTGCCTTCGCGCTCACCCCCCAGTTCTCACGTCCGTAGCACTTGATGTGCGAGACCTGTCCCGCGGCACCGCTCTCGCGTGCGACGGTGACGACCTCGGCCACAGCGTCCAGCAGTCCCTCGCCCTCGTCGCGGATGTGGCTCACGTAGAAGCTCTCGAACTCGGCGGCGACCTCGGACATGCCGATCAGCTCTTTCGTGGTCAGGAACGGCAGGTAGCGCACGCCGGACGACAGGCCTATGGCCCCCTCCTCGAATCCCTGACTGACCAGCGCCTTCATCTCCTCGATCTCGGCGTCGGTGGCCGGGCGCTCCTCCTTGATGACCTCGCGGCGCGAGGTGTTGCATCCCACGAGCACGGCATAGTTGTTGCGGATCTCGACCTCGGCGACCTGGTCCAGGTGTTCGCCGATGGGAAAGGCCGCGCCCCCGCAGTTTCCTCCCACGCAGGTGGTGACGCCCTGACGGAGGTAGTTGTCGGCATCGGGGATGTTGAGGATGCCGCCGTCCATCTCGTTGTTGTGGTGCGTGTGGACATCGATGAAGCCCGGCGCGACCACGTGGCCGGTCAGGTCAATCCGCTGTCCGGCCTCGGCCGCCGAGAGATCGCCGATGGCCTCGATGGTCTCTCC
>JASLMQ010000439.1 GCA_030746455.1 Candidatus Latescibacterota bacterium | reverse complement strand
TACCAGGACCGTGTCCCCCAGGGCGTCGGCATCCAGGTCCACAAAGCCGGACCCGTAGATCGGGGCGAGTAGATCGAGATACTCCCGCACGGTCAGGTCGTCCGCCTTGCCGACGAAGAAGACCGTGGGTTCGTAGATCCGATCCCAGACCGAGAGCGCCGGTCTTCCCGAAACTGCCGTGGCCTCGAGCGCCCGAGCGATCAGGATCGCCCCCAGGGTCTCCTCGCGGTTGGGCGAGCCGTCCTGCTTCCTGAGCCTGAAGTCCATCCGTCCGTACCACATCATCGCCCGGAAGAACCGACCCAGCGCCTCGGACCTCGTGTAGTGCCCGCGGGGTACGTACTGGCTGTAGTCCTCCTCGTGGGTATCGCCAAAGATGGGTGAAGGGGATAATCCTACATGGGAATCGATCAGTGAAAGCTCTTCTTGTACAACCGTTTAAACTGATTCCAAAATCTTGGCCTCAGAATCGAGTAGCGACAGGGCCACCGAGAAATAGGCCACGTTCTTCCTCAGGACGTCGCGGACCACCGGATCCGAAGCTGCGTCCAGCTCGGATTGCATCCGGCTACGCACGGCCTCGGTGAGGACCTTCAGGTCGTCGGAGAACCTGCGGACCTCCATCACCCGCAGCGCATAGTCGTAGACGACGTGAAGGGTGTGAAGCAGTCCGTCGGTGGTCACGAAGATCGGGACCCCCCGTTCCTTGGCATCCTTGTACTGCTCGTAGATCTGACGCCTTCCGCTGTCCGCCAGGAAGAAGCCGTGGCCCCTCAGGGCCTCCCGCTCCGGATCCCCAAGGCCGAAGGCCGCCAGGTTCTCAACTCCCGAGAGATCCTGCGGGATCTGGGCGGCCACCAGGCTCGGATCGACGGTCACCAGCTGCGGCCTGTAGGTGCCGAAATCGGTCTCCACATCGGTCAGGATCGGCGCCACGCGCGGTGCGCCATCGGCCGCGCAGACCCAGGTCGCAAGCAGGGCCACGACCGTCCAGATGCCCACCCGTCTCGTACTGCGCATATGGATCCCCTCTTCATCCTCGCGGCCAGAAGCCTCCGCGCCGGCGAAGGCTACTGGGCCTGCCCGAACTCCGATGCGAGCACCACATAGTCCCCGAATCCCACCCGTCGATCGCCGTCCAGATCGAAATCGGGACTGAAGCCGGCCTCCCCTTCCGCACGCCCGAACGCCTGGGCAAACCGGGCCAGGTCCGCAAAGCCGACGCGCCCGTCTCCCGTGAAATCGCTCCGCAACACCCCGGGCTGCGTGGCCCCGACGGTGACCCGATACGTCGTTCCTTCGTGACTCACGACGACCTCCTTCCCGATGGAGAAGAACGGGCCCAGAGCGGGAACACGAACCAGGAGGTCGAAGTAGGGGTCGCTGCCGAAAGCGAAGTCCTGCGTGGCTTCGTCCCCGGTGGTGGCGGCGTCCTTCCACACCCCGTCGCGTAGGTAGAACGTCTTGGGCCCGACGACCCTCACGCCTCCCCCGTCACCAGCGACCGGGGTCTGAGGCGCTGAGGTGGCGCCGGCCAGGTTCCGCGTGGTCTCCGACGCCGCCACGGCATCGGCACCGGAATCCTTCTCGAAGCCGGCCCCGAAGGACAGCCGCGGTGGCGGCTCGTCCTCGAGGACCAGGAAGGACGTGTAGGGTGTGATGATTCCATGCGTTCGGCTGAGGGAGATGATTTCGTCGACCAGCTCGTCGTCCTCGCCGTTCAGCCTGATCTGGTCGAGGAGGAACCCGATCTTGCGCGTGGCCCACAGCCGTGGCAGGAAATCGTTCTCCTCCGCCTCGGCCGGGAAGGAAACCGCCTGGGCGAACGAGAGCTCGCGCCCGTTCGCCGTGCCCGCAAGCGTTACTGTGGCCTCCCCCTGCCCGCTGTACCGTCCCAACTGAACCACCTGCGAGCCCTTGAACAGGTCGGGAAGCGACCGGGGGTAGGCGTCCTGGACGGATACCGTCCCGAAATCCAGGGCCAGGCCGGAGAGAACCGGGTGGCTGACCTGTGCGTAGAAGGCCGAAACCTCCTCCTCGATATCCTCCCCTGGTTTGACGTATGCCGAAGTCCCGTGGTTCTCCGTTCCGAGCCTGTCCAACAGGTGGGTATTCACGTCGTAACCGACGCCGAAGGCGAAGATCCTCGCCCCCACGCCGTTCTTCCCTGCCACGTCGGCAAGGATCTCGCCGTTGTCGCTCACACCCACCGTGGCGAGTCCGTCGGTGAGGAACAGGACCATGTTCACGTAGCCGTCGTCACTCAACTGCCCCAGCGCGGCCAACAGGGAGGCGTGGATGTTGGTCCCGCCTCCGGCCTCGAGCCTGCCGACGTAGGCCAGTGCGGCGGACACCGCCTCTGCGTTGGCCTGGACCATCTCCGGCGCGTAGGAGGACACGAGCGTGCTGTAGTCCAGGATGTTGAACTGGTCTTGCTCGTTGAGGTGGTTCAGAACGAACTTGAGGGCGTCCCGGGCCTGGGCCATCTTCGCGCCCATCATGCTCCCGGAACGGTCCAGCACCAGGGCCACGCGTTTCTTGGCCACCTGCGCCTCGTCCACCTCCACCTTGGGGGCGGCAAGGAGCATGTAATAGCCGTCCTCGTCCGGCCGTCGATAGGTCATCACGTTGGTGCCCACATCGTCCCGGGACACGCTGTAGTAGAGCACGAAATCGGTCGTGGGAAGGGTGCCCTCGTCGGCGTAGATCACGGTCACGTGGGTGTCGTCCACCCTCTGCACGTCCACCCGGTGCGAGGGGCAGTAGACGTTCTTGATGGGGTCGGAGGACTCGATCTCCACCCGGACGGAGACCACCTCGAGAGGGCGGGCGGAGAACTTCTCCGTGTTGAGCGGGTAGACGTACTTGCGGACGTCATTCCGTTCGGGAATGACCTCGCTGTACGACAGCTGAACGCGTTTGGGCTCCCCCGGGACGATGGGGAAGATGCGCGCACGATAGGCGCCTCGGCCAGCATACTCCAGGAGCGCCGGGTCGATCCTCTGTCGAACGATATCGGTGTAGATCTTCCTGGCCTCGTCCGCCGGCAGGAGCTCGCCGGCCAGCGGCTTCCCGTCCACCGTCATCGAGAAGGCCGAGATGGCCGCCCCCTCCGGGAGCGGGAACACGTAGGTGCCCTCCACCCCGCGAATCCGGCTGAGATTCAAGAAGGTCTGGTCGATCTCGGTTACCGCGGCCTGGTCTCGGATGGCCACTTCGACCTCATGTCGTCCGATCGCCAGCTCGACCCATGGTTCGGGGAGGATGATGCCGTCCGCCCCGGCGGGTGCCGGCAGGAGTAGCAGGGCGAGCAATATCGGTGCGCTCCGGTGCATGGTCTGTCTCTCCCGTTGGAGGTGTCTCCGGCTGTGATCGCTCCTGCCGAAGATGAGGCAACCTCCGTGCCAACTCAGGCCCGCGGGAGAGGATCGACCAGCTTCCAATCGCAATCCGTCGAGACCAAACGGGAAAGAACGCCGAGGCGCGTGCAGACCCCGATTCCACCTAGCTCCCAAGTGGGATCCCAAACGCCAGATCCTGAGAGCCGAGGTCAGGATCTGCCCGCACCTGGATTATCGGAGTCTTCGTGACTTTGGTGTCTTTCGTGGTGACCGGAGTTTGCCCTGAGCCGGAAGGATTGATTTCCTCAGAAATCTGAACGCCGCTTCAGGATTCTGACGGATCAGAGGGAGGTCTCGAGGGAGAGGGAGGTGACGTGCTTCCTGTAGAAATCGCCGGTACGACGGGCGCCGTTCCGGGTGAAGCTGTACTGAAGGGACGCCCCGAGCCGGCCGGTGAGCTGGCGAGAGAGCTTGACGACGCCCATGGTCTGCTCGTACTCGTCCGCACCGGCCTGCGGGAGCGGGTCAACCGGATCGTCGTACGAGCGAAACTGAAGAATGAGGTAGACCTGGAGATCGACACCCCGGGCGAGATGCCGGACCAGCAACAGATCGAGCCGGTGAGCGGAATACCCATAGCCAAAGCTGTTGGACCGGTTCCAGAGGTACCCGTAGGTCAGGTTGGCCAGCGTCCCCCTGTAGAGCTGGAGTCCCACAGTTGCGGCCCTCAGCAGGTCCGACTGCTCGACCTCGAGCAGGGCGACTCCGTCCCTGGAACTCCCCAGCGCCGGACGGTCGTAATCCAACCAGCGCCACGATACGCGCACCGAGGCCCGGAGGCGCCGGGAGCGCCCGAACCGCGCATCGATCCCGACCTCGCGCATCGTAACTTCGGGTAGAAGGGCGTCGCGCGAATCATCGCCCCCCCATCTCAGGTAGAATCCGCCCTTGGCAGCCCCTCCGTGGGTCCGTCCGCTTAGCCGGCCTTCCAGGGCACCGCGGAGGTAGCTTTCCTCGCCGGGCACACGGGTGACCTGCTTGACCTTCACCATGCCCAGCTGCGCGAACGCAAGCCGATCTGTCAGCCGCACTTCGCCTCTGGCCTGTGCGTGGTTGATCACCACGTCGCCCCGCCCGTCTCCGCTTGCCCCGGGCGGTTCCTGCCAGAGCTTCTTGATGCCTCCCTGGTAGTCCACAACCACCTGGCCCCTCGCGTTCCGGACCAGGAAACCCGATGCGGAGACGTGCAAGCGGCTTACCCATCCCGATCGCCTGTCGACGGCTCCTTCGAACAGGTTCGAGTCGTGGGCAAGGGCGACCTTTCCACGGACCTCGGCCGCCCGCGGGACTTCGACGCCGCACAGCCAAAAGACCAGGGCGATCCCCACGAGTCCCGGCGGGACCCTCACCTCCCGCCCTCCAGCATCTCTCGGATTCGTTCCCTGAATTCGGCCGCCTGCCTGGTGAGCGCCGCCATCCGGCTCCGGAGCAGGACATCGCGGCTTCTCAACCGCGCGATCTCCTGCTGGAGATCGTCGGCACCCAGGTCACCGGGTGCGGCGTCCGATCCCACGGGCGAGATCTCCTTACCTGCAAGCATCTCGGCCTCGACGGGGGCCTCCGGGGCGAGCGCTCCGCTCTGGTTGTCTCCGAAACGTCCTCCTCCAGCCAGGGACTCCTGCGCCTCGTCGGCGGCCTTCGGATCGCCTTCCGGCACCGACGGGGACCCCATCGGAGAGATCGACCGACCCAGGGGCAGGTTCTCGTCGAACAGCGAGATCTCTCGGGTGAAAGCCGATCCCCGTCCGCGGAGCCGCCGCTCCTCGTCCAGGCGTGCCAGACGGTCGCCCACGGCCCGCGCTTCGATGGCCAGCCTTGAGGCTATGTCTTCCATCAGATCGGCCTTCTGACGGATCTCCTCCGGGCCGTCGGCGTCCCCGATCGACAGGAGGTCCGTGCGGGTGGATTCCCTGGACGGATCCACCGCCCGCGGCAGGGCCTCTCGCTCCGCGCGCAGCCTGGCCAATCGCTCGAGCGTGGCCTGCCCGGGAGACCCGTCAAGTCGCCGGGCCAGCCGGGCGATCTCCCTGTCGTAGAGCGATCGCAGCTGCGCGGACTGATCCAGGAGCGCCCTCTGGACCCGCACCAATCTGCTGTCCAGATGCTCCAGCCGTTCAACGAATCCGAGCGACCGACGGAGCGCCGCCTCGAGGGGTCCGCTGGCCCTGGATTCCCCGGCCGACGTTTTGAGGCTGTCGATGTGACGCGAGATCCCGTCCACGTCGGCCGAGAGGCGCTGCCGCTCCTCGAGGAGCGAATCCCGTACCGATGTGAGACGATCCCAATCGGCCACGGCCTCGGTAATCGTCTGCGCTGCAACCTCTTGCGCTCCAGCCCAGAGGACCAGAATCGAAAGGATCAGACCTGTAGCACTGCTCCGCATGTCACCCGTCCGTGTATGGTGTACCCTGGTTGGGCCCGCCGCATCCGCGACACCCCCCTACTGAAGGCCGTATTTGTCCAGCTTGTAATAGAGCGCGCTGGTCTTGATGCCCAGGATCTCGGCGGCCTGAGTTTTCACCCCTCCCGACTGCTGCAGGGCCTCCTCGATCAGCCGCCGCTCCAGGTCCTCCAGCTGCTGGTTGAGCGATCCCGACGCCCCCTCCCCCGCCGCAGAATCGGTTCCGCCGGACGCTCCGGCCGAAGCGAAGAGGGGCAGATCGCTCGCGTCGATCTCTTCCCCGTCAGACAGGACCACGGTGCGCTCGACCACATTCTCGAGCTCCCGGACATTGCCGGGCCAGCTGTAGGCCGCGAGCGCCCGCTCCGCGGCCGGGGTGAAACCTCGTAGGGCCCGACCCAGCTGGGCGCATTTCTTCTGCAAAAAGTGTTCCGCAAGCGCCGGGATGTCGCCTCTACGCTCGCGCAGAGGGGGAAGCTGAACCGGGATCACCTCCAACCGGTAGAAGAGGTCCTCCCGGAACCGGCCCGCTTCCACCATGCCCCTCAGATCACGGTGGGTTGCAGCCACCACACGGACATCCGCCCGGATCGTCGCCTCCCCGCCTACCCGATCGAACTCCCCCTCCTGAAGCACGCGCAGGAGGTGCACCTGGACCTCAAGGGGGATGTCACCCACCTCGTCGAGAAAGATCGTGCCGCCTTCGGCCAGCTCGAATTTCCCCTTCTTGCGCCGCGTCGCCCCGGTGAATGCCCCCTTCTCGTGCCCGAAGAGCTCGCTCTCCACAAGTTCCCGAGGCAGCGCGCCGCAGTTCACCCTCACGAACGGTGCGTCACACCTGCCGCTGTGCCTGTGAATGGCCCGGGCCACCAGCTCCTTGCCCGTCCCGCTTTCACCGTAGACCAGAATGGCCGACTCGGATGCCGCCACCTTGCTGACGATGGCGAACACCCTGTGCATCGCCAGGCTGTCCCCCACCATCTCACCGAAGTTGTACTGGCCTTCGACCTCCTCCCGGAGGTAGCGATTCTCCTGATCGAGCCTCTCGTTCTTGCGGCGGGTCTCGCGGTGCTCCAGGACCCGTTCCACCTTGAGCCGCAAGGCGTCAGGGGGAAAGGGTTTCGTCACGAAGTCCGCGGCACCCATCTTCATCGCCTCGACGGCGATCTCGATGGTGCCGAAGGCCGTGATGAGCACCACATCGGTCTGAGGCCACCCTTCCTTCACGCCAGCGAGCACCTCAAGTCCGTCCATCCCCTCCATCTTGTAGTCGGTGATCACCAGATCGAACCCCTGCTCCCGGAGCCGGGCAAGCCCGTCGTCCCCGCTCTCAACCCCGACCGCCTGAAGGCCCATACGCTCCATCACAAGGACCACCCCGGTCCGCATCGTCTCGTTGTCCTCAATCACCAGTACTCGGCTCACCGGTTCCCCCTTATCGAGACGGGAAGCCCTCTCCCTTCCGCCATACCAACCTGCCTCATTCGGCGCCCGGGAGGGCCACGCGGAAGGTGGTTCCCTCTTCCCGGGTGCTCGACACCCAGACCCGTCCCCCATGCGCCTCCGCCACCTGGTGCACCACGGCCAGCCCGAGCCCCGAGCCCTTCTCCCGCGTGGTGAAGAACGGCTCGAAGACCCGGTCGATCGCGTCGGGTTCTATACCGGCACCGGTGTCGGCGACTGTCACCTCGACCTCGTCTCCAGCCTCGCGTGCGCTAACGGTCACCGTGCCTCCCGATGGCATGGCCTGGGCGGCGTTCTTCACCAGATTCGTCAGCATCCTTCTGAGCTGATCCGGATCGGCGCGGACCGCCAGCCTGTCGGGGACGTCGAGCCGACAGGCGACCCCTGACCCCTCCATCTCCGGTGCCAGCAGGAAGGCCACGTCCCCCGCTGCCTCCGCCACTTCCACGCGCGAAGGTGCAAGAGCCGCGGGACGCGCGAAATCCATGAACTCGGAGATGACCCGGTTCAGGTTCCTCACCTCCCGGGTCACCTTCTGTATGTGCGATTTTCTGGGATCATTCTCGGCGAGGTCGTCAGCGATCAACCCCGCGTAGATCTCGATCCCCCCAAGGGGATTCCGGATCTCGTGGGCGACGCCTGCAAGCATCTGCCGAAGTTGCTCGTCCCGCCGGACGATCCGATGACGCATATCCTCCATGGCGGCGCCAAGGTACCCAAGCTCATCCCGAGACGGGGATTCGACCGGATGTCCGAGGTTCCCCCTACCGATCTGCCATGCGGCGTCCACCAACCGGCTGATGGGCCTCGTCAGGGTCCGGGCGAGCACCATCCCGACAAGCACCGTGAGCAGCATACCCACCGCGCCCAGAATCAGGATCGAGCGTCCAAAGGCCTGGATCGTATCCAGGAAGCCCGCACCGATGTCGACCCGCACACCGGCCACGACCTCGTCACCGAACCACACTGGCGCATAGCCGGACTTGTACTCCCGACCGTCCTCTCCGCGGAACCGGACCGAATGGCTGGCCTCTCCGCGCAGGGCAGTATCGGTCTCGGCCCGGTCGATCCTCAACCGGAAATACTCCCGACCGATCGGTACACCCGCCTCGGTGTCGGCCAGACTGCGCCCCGTCCGGTCGAAAACGGTGATCCGGCGCGCGCCCACCGTGTCCCGAATCCGGCGGAGACGGGCCCTTATGCGGCTGTGCAAGCGCCCTCCCTCATATCCGGGTTGCAGACGCGTCGCCGCCTCTCCGTCGATGCCCTCGGAGACCAGCTGCGCGACGCCCACCAGCCTCAGACTCATCTCGCGCTCGAGGCTGCTCATGGTCAGCCGGTACAGGACCCATCCCGTGACACCCACCGCAGCCATGACGAAGGCAACGAACGTCAGGACGAGCCGACGCCCGATCCGCCCACGGAACACGTGGCCCCGCATCCCATCGGATCGGGCAGTCTCGGCCCTCATGTTTGTATGCCCTTCCGGCAGCCGTCGCCCGAATACACGTACATCGATACGCTCCAGGTTTCTACGACCGGAATAGCGGCCTCATCCCATCCCTCGGAGCCGATCGTAGGTGTAGATCCCCGTGTTGTGCCCGTCCTCCCACGTGATTTGTATGGCGTACCGCCCCACGGGCCGAACACTCGCCACCTCCTCCGAGGCCATCTCCTCGCGGCCGGTGAGCATGTGCAGTCCGCCCTCCTGCTCTGCCTTTCGCCTCCCATCGCCACACTCGGCACAGGGGCAGGCCTGACGCAGGCCACGAAGCGAAAGGACCTGGACGGAGCCTTCTTCCCAAGTAATGCGCAGCTCCGCCGCTTCGCTGCGGACCTCGATCGACCTGGGTTCGTTGTTCGACGCGCTCAATGGGCCACCTCCCGTGTTCGTGCCCAGCCCGGTCCATCCAGAAACCAAGATCGGCCTT